>NZ_CAKKTK010000022.1:0-16279 GCF_920656135.1 Frankia sp. Cppng1_Ct_nod
GCTGCGGTCCGCCGGCGCGCGGGCGGACGCCACGGCCGGAACGCCCGCCGCCGACGCCCGCCGGGTCGCCGGGCTGCTGCGCGCCGGGCTCAGCCACCACCAGGAGCACGGAGACAGCACTTGTCCCCTGTGCGGGGTCGGCACGCTTGACGAGACCTGGCGTGCGGCCGCCGCCGTCGAGGCCGACAGGTTCGGCATCCTCGCGAAGGAGGCCGACAACGCCGACCTCCAGCTGCGCGGCGCTCTCGCCGCAGCCCACGCGCTGGTGGAACGACGCCCGGACATCCTCGGCACCGATCCCGCGAGTGGCCTGACCGCCGCCGAGGTCGTCGATTCGGTCGCGGAGGGCGCCGCCGGAGCCCAGGCCGCTTGGGATGCCTGGGACGGGCTCCGCGCCGTCGTCGATCCCGCCGTGCTCGCCGACGAGCTTGTCGTCCGGCACACGGCACTGGTCACCGCCGTGGACGCGCTGAGGTCCAATGCCCGCTCCCGCCTGGACGGCCTCGAGACCGCCTGGTCACCGCTGGCGCGGCAGGCCCAGGACTGGCTCGACACCGCCCGCCGCGCCCGTTCTCGCCAGCCGCACCTGGCCGCCCTCAAGGAGGCCGGCGACTTCCTGAAGCGGCTGCTCGAACGCCTGCGGGACGAGCGGCTCGCCCCGTTCGCCGCGCAGCAGCAGGCCATCTGGGGCGAACTCCGCCAGGAAAGCAACGTCGATCTCGGCCCGGTGCGGCTGCGCGGCACGGCGACCCGACGCCGGCTCGTGCTCGACGTCACCGTCGACGGCGCGGGCGGCACCGCGTTCGGCGTGATGAGCCAGGGCGAACTGCACGCCCTCGGGCTCGCGCTGTTCCTGCCGCGCGCCACCGTTCCCGAAAGCCCGTTCCGGTTCGTCGTCATCGACGACCCGGTGCAGGCGATGGACCCGGCGAAGGTCGACGGGCTCGCGCGGGTGCTGCTATGCACCGCCGAAACCCGTCAGGTCGTCGTCTTCACCCATGACGACCGGCTCGCCGACGCGGTGCGCCGGTTCAGCCCGAGTGCTTTTCCCACCTACCACCTGGACGTCATCCGCGCGGAGCAGTCGGTCGTCGACATCAGGCCGTCTCTCGACCCGGCATCACGGTGGCTGAACGAGGCCGAGGCGCTAACGCTGACCGACGGCCTGCCGGATGACATCAAGGCGGCGCTGGTCCCCGCCTTCTGCCGGTCGGCCGTGGACGCCGTGTTCCTCGACATCCACCGCTGCCGACGGCTCGCCGCCGGCGACCGCCATCACGACGTCGAGGCCGCGATCACCGCCGCCCGCCGGACGGGGTCGAAGGCCGCGCTCGCGATCTTCAACGACACCGCCCAGGAGAAGAAGGTCGCGTCCTACATCACCAACAAGTGGGGCGCGTCGGCTGGGGGCTTCTACCGGACCATCAAGGAACGCGGCCACGAGCCCTGGGCCGGTGACCTCAGCGACCTGATGCGGCAGTCGACCGACCTCGTCGGCAAGCTCGGCGAGCTTCGATGAGCGCCACCGGTCGCCGGGTGAACACCGCTGATCACTACCTGAAGGCGGCGGATCGCTACCTGGACGCCGCCGACGGCCTCCTCCGTGGCGCACCAGCCGGTGCCGCGGGGTTCTGGCCACGAGCCTGCGCCTGGTTGCTGCGGCTCGCGCTCGAAGCCGCGGTGAACGAACTATGGGCCCGGGAACACCCGGAGGTCGTGCTGGTGTCGATGCGCGCGCGGCTGCTCAGCCTGCACAGTACGCGAGCCCTCGAACCGACCGTTCCCGGCCGCGCGGAATACCTCTGGGCGGCCCTCTCCCGCACAGTGCACCACCACCCGTACGAGCTCTCCCCGACCGCCGCCGAACTGCGCGGCTGGTACCGGGACGTGCGGACGCTCGCGGACGAGCTGCGCTCATCTCTGCCGACGCGCACCCGAGGCGGCAATCCGCCGGCCTGACCCACGCACGACCGACGACCGCGCGCCGTCCAGCCGGGCGCGGATGAGCGCGAAGGGTTCCCACACCTCGACAAGATCCTTCTCCGGTGCGGCGAGATCGTGAAAATGGCGGAGCAGCCCGCCGAGTTCCCGCGGTGTCACCCGACAGTCCGGGTCGGTCTCGTAATAGACCCACAGGGTCACGACACCCGTCGACGTGACGACCGGCTGGCGCAGGCCGGGGACGGCGGCGGGTTCGGCCACCTCCATCCCTCGGACGGCGATCCGCACCACGAAGTCCACCGTCCGCGCGACGTGTTCGGCCCGGGTCTGCGGGCGCGCCACCCGGAGCACGAGGCCCCGTTCCCGGTACGCGTAGAGCGCGTTCTCTCCAAACCGGAGCAGGTCCAGATCCGGTGGAGCCTCGACACCGAGCCGCGCGAGCGCGTCGAACGCCGCCATGCGGGCGTCGGACTCCTTCCAGGCCACAACGCCCTACCAGGCGAGACGGGCACAGAAGGGACGCCAGGGGCGACCGGGAGGACCGCGCCGGACCGCTCCCGGGCCAGGGGGCGCGAACAGGTGGCCGGACGCACCAACGCGATCAGACTCACGGTCCCGTCCAGGGTCGAGGCTCTCCGTCACCACCACCCTAGGCCCGCAAGCCGTCACAAGCATCCGGGACGGGACAATCCGGGCGCAGGCAGAGCGCCACCTGGTCCATGTCTCGGTCTGCGTCGGGAGGTGGAACCCCCGGTCTCCCGAAAGGCAGCGGAGATCACAAAATCGGTACCCGCGACCCCGTCCGGGTCCACTGACGGGCACCATCGAGCAACATCGACCGATGACGACAAGCGTCGAAACCGTGGGGTAAACGTGGGGTTCGGCGCCTCGGACGCCCGGATGCGCGACAAGAAGCGCCTGTGCTGCAAGCATTTTGGGTGGGCCGCCAGGGACTCGAACCCTGAACCCAGAGATTAAAAGTCTCTTGCTCTAACCATTGAGCTAGCGGCCCTGCCCCGTGATCGTACCTGCCCAGCGAGGCTTCGTGACGACGGTCGGGCTGCCATCGGCAAGGCCTAGCTGGCCGGCCCGGCGTACCGAGGCTGCTGGGCTCTGTTGTATTGAGCGGAGGCAAGACACAGTGGACCCACCCGTGTCGGACCGATGATCAGATCGTCAGGGTGGGCTCGGTGAAGGCAGCCGTCAGCCGCAGGCCGGGTTCGGTGTCCATCCCGAGTTCGTAGTGACCGCGGCGGATGTTTCGAACGAACCCGTGTCCGCCGTCAGATCCCGATGCTCACCGGCGAGAACATCGATGGCCTGGCCGTACCGGTCGACCGCCCGGTACAGGTAGCTCCACCGACCGGCGACCTTCACATACGTCTCGTCGACGAACCAACGATCACCCGACGTGTGCCGGCACCGCCGGGCCGCCTCGATCGACAGCGGGGTGAACCGGCACACCCACCGGTGGACGAGCACGACGCCGACGCATCACTCGATCATGAATGATCGGCCGCCGAGACGGCGGGCCTCGCCAACGCAACAGTGCCGCCTGCCCGGCATCCCGCTCCTCCCTCGGCGTCTACTCGATCACCCTCTACCTCGGATACGTTATGCAGCTGTGCAGATACGGAAAGTTGTTGCTTCGCGAGGGCTGCCGCGGCGCGCAGCCACCCCGGCGCGGTCCCATGAATGAGAGCGGGTCGGTGTCGCCGGGTAGGTTCCGCCGTCTGTCCACCCGGACTCGGCGCATGATGATCGGTGGCGCTCTGTTCGTGCTACTGCTCGCCATAGTGATCATTTGGATCGCGGTACGGGGTCTTCTTGCACGGTCCCATCTGCAGACGGCCCGAGCCGAGATCGCAGCGCTGGGACGGGTGGTGCTGGCCGGTGACGGATCGTCCGACGTTCAACTTCGGACCCGGATCGACGCGATCAGGCAGAACACCGCCGCGGCACGGAAGCTGACCGGCGATCCCCTGTGGGCCGTTGTCGGCCACGTTCCAGCCGTCGGATGTCCCGTCCGGTCCGTCCGGTCGATGGCGGTCGCGGTTGACCGCGTGATCGCGGACGGGCGTACCTCGCTGGGTGACATGGGATCCGTTCTTGACCTGAGCTCCCTGCGCAACGGCACCACCATCGGGGTCGACCGGATCGCGGCCGCGCGTCCGGCCGTCGAAGCCGCGCAGAACGCAATAACGCGGTTCCATCAGCGGTTGGAAACGATCCCGGACTGCGGTCTGATCGGACGGACCTTCGGTCTCAGCACCGCTCGACTCGATGCGGTGAAATCCGCCGGACAGCTCGAACGAGCCGCCGGGACGCTGAGCCTGACCACCCGTCTGGTACCGCCGATGATGGGTATCGATGGGACCCGCCGCTACCTGCTGGTCGTCCAGAACCCGGCCGAGTCGCGGGCCACCGGGGGCATCATCGGCGGGTTCGGTTTGCTGACGGTTACCGATGGCAGGTTCGAACTCGACCGCATCTCCGGCAACGGCCACCTGCCCGGGGGCTCGACCCAGCCGGTCCCGGCGATGCGGCTCCCGTCCGAGCTCGAGAGTCTGTACGGGCCCGCGGAGCCTACGCGGGTCTGGGCCAACGCAAACCTCACGCCCCACTACCCGACCGTCGGTCGTTTCTACACGGCGCTTTACCAGGCGGGTACAGGCGTGCATGTCGACGGGACGATCACTGTTGATCCGACGACGTTGGCCTACCTGCTTGCGGCGACCCGGCCGGCGGTTCTGCCGGACGGGCGTGTCGTTACCGCGGATAAACTGGTCGAACTGGTTGAATCAAGGGTATATGCGGAGATTTCGTATGTTCAGCAACGGGATGACTTCTTCGCCACGGTTGGACGGTCGGTCTACGACGCCGTGGCATCAGGCGGGGGCAGCACACCGAAGCTGCTGGCGGCGCTAAGCCGAGCCGCCTCGGAAGGGCGTCTGTTGGTGTCGAGTAACCATCCGGATGAACAGCTACTGATCGAGCCGACCGTACTCGGTGGCGCGCTTGCGGACGTTGACGGTCCGTACCTCGCGGTGGTGACGCAGAACGCCGCGGCGAGCAAACTCGACTACTGGCTGCGACGCAGCACCGACTACCGCAGTGTGCGGCGTCCCGACGGCTCCGCCGATGTGACGATCACCGTGCGGATCGGGAACGCGGCGCCCAACGGCCTGAGTGAGTACGTCCGCAATCGAAGTGACCATCCTGGTCCCGGGCAGAGCGCACCGCCACGAGGCAATCCGGACGCGCAGAACCTGCTGTTGCTGTCGGTTTACACCGGCGAGGGCAGCGGGCTGCAGTCAGCCACCTTGGACGGCCTCCCCGTGGTCCTGCGCAGGGGTACCGAGCGTGGTCATCCGCTGTTTTCCACGTCCCTGCCGGTGGACCGGGGCCAGACCCGGACCCTGGTGCTGCGGGTCTGGGAACCGGTGGCGAAACCGATCCTGCTTCTCCGGCCGCAGCCACTGGTCGCGCCCGAGCCGGTGACTGTATCCGGCGTACGCCTGGTCACCCCATGGTCACAGAAAAATCCCGACTGACACTCCCGCACGGTAGACACGTAGAGTAGTGATCTATATCCTGAGCGTGGTCAGCCTCGGATAGCTTACTAGCAGGCACAAGGGTGGGAGTACATCCATGAGATTCCGTCGATGGGTAGCTGTGTTGCTGGCTGGAGGCATGCTTGCCCTGGGTGTGACATCGGCTTCCCCGGCCATGGCCCAGGTCTATCCGCCGCCGCCTCCCCAATGCGTTGGTTTCTTCGATATTGGTACGGCGGCCCCGAATCCGGTGGCGGGCGGCGGGTCCGTCACGTTCAGCGGCTGCGGCTACGCACCTGGCTCGAGTGTCCAGATCTACGTCAACTTCCAGAGCCGCACACCTGTGACGGCAGATGTCAACGGCGACATTTCTGTCAAAATAACGGCCCCGCCGGGACCCGGGCTGCTCTGGATCGCAACCATCGGCACCGGTTCGAACGGGTCATGCCGGCTGAGTGTCGCGATCGTTCTTGTGACCTGAATCAGCGTTTCAGCCGGCATCCGGGCCACCTCATACACCAGAGAGTCGCCCGGATACGGAGACAAACTGCCTGGCGTTGCGTAGTGGGAGCACTATGACAATTCGCGCATTCGCGGTCGTGCTGCTGGTGGGCGGCGGGCTGGCCCTCGGCACAACATCGGGGTTCCCTGCTACCGCCGCGCAACAGTCGGAGTTGCCGTTGCCCCGATGCAGCGGTCCGATCAGTTTCGGCGCAGTCGACCCGCAACGCGTCCGGGTCGGTGCTTCAGTGGTTTTCAGCGGTTGTGGTTTTATGCCAGGCACCCCGATCGCCATCGACGTCAATGGCGCGGACGCCCGAACCGCGACCGCGGACGGCTCGGGAAGCTTCACGATCCGGCTGGTTCTCTCCAGGCCGGGTGACCAGTATCTGACCGGCACCGGAACGCCGAAGGATCCCTTTACGTCGGCGCAGGTGGTGACCGGCGGGCCGGCCGCGGGCAGGGCCGTGACCGGCACCGGGAACCAGCCCGCCGACACCCAGCGCAAGGTCGTTGGCATGGCGTGGGCGGACGCCTCCAGGGCCGACGCCATCAGCGACGCCGGCGCTGGAAACACTGGAGGAAGCGGCGGATCCGGAACAGGGGGACAGACGACCGGGCTACCGCTCTCACACGCGGAGACCGGAGCGATCGGAGCCGCCGTCGCCGCCATGATCGGTGCTGGCCTGCTCTTCCTGCGAGTCGCCCGCCGCCGGCCTCGCGGCACCGGTCTGCCCGAGGACGCATCGACCAGCTGAGGCTGGCACCAGTCGGCTGATATAAGCCGATCAGGGAACCGCACGAGACCTGGATACCGGGGTGGGGCACATTGCCACGAGCCCCACCCCGAATCCCGAAACGTTACCGAGAGCACCGATCGTCGGTCGCCATGACCAGAATCGCGATATCGGCACCGGTACCGCGAGGAAGAACACATCCAGGCGGATCTTCTCGGCTTGCTCCAGAATGTTTCCCGACAAGATTTTTCAGCTCACGGGAAGCAGTTTATTCAGATGCCAAAAACGCCGAGAACGGTGGCGACAGTAGAGATTAGAACAGAATCGAAGCCGGCACTGAGAAGGTTGAGAAAAAAGTCGATCATATCGACCCCGCAATCAGTTGGGTTGACGTTACAACAGAAGACTAGCAGGCCGATGTGAGCGCGTAAACGGCTGCTATCACCGGCGCATCAGCCATCGGACCGGATTCTGAAGAGTTACCGGAACAGAAATTACCGCGGACGATTTATTCGATCGGCGCCGTGACCGGTGGACCACAGAGAAAGCAAACTACGACGACATTCCAGGCGTTCTCGGCAGCTACTCAAACCTCGAGTGGACACAACCCTTTGACAGTCATTCACATACCCGGCAAATGACCCCGGGAACAGCATCCGGAGTAATCATGTGGCACGGCGGCGTTCACGGTGGGAACGCCGGTCACGGTGACGGCCCCGCTGTCCGCCCGTACGGTCCTGTCGTTTCCCGGTCCTGCTGTCATTACCGATCGTCGTAGCCAGATCGTTCTTCTTCGCTTTCCGCTGACTGTTGCCGTTGCCGTTGCCGTTGCCGTGCTCGCCGTGGGGATCGAGCCGTCGGGCCGAGAGGGGGACCCGGTTCGCACGGTGTGGGTCGGGCCGGCCGACCCGGGCGATCCACAGCGGTCGTTCGTCCACGGCGGCGGTGAGTTCCGCGACCGCTCCGGCCGTGGCCGGGCAGTCGATGAGATGGCTCTGTGGATGCGCGGCGAACCCGTGGCGGGCCAGCAGCAGCCACAGCCGTTGGACGAGGCGGCCGAACCTGACCTCACCGGCCTCGTCGGTATCAACCGGACCGAGTAGCACCAGCACCGATCCGTCGCCGTCGAACGCCTTTGCCTGCCCGTTGGCAAGCGCCGCACGAAGGCCGAAATGGTGTGGCCGGGACCGTTTCCGGCGCAACGCCGCCCGCATCCCCACCGTCTCATACCACTTCAACGCCAGCGCGACGTCGCTCAGGCCGTCCCGGTGGTAGTCGGGATGTCTCGGGTTCAGGCGCGACCACTTCCGCAACTCGGCGAGAATGCCCGGGTCCGCGACGAACCAGCGGCTCGCCTCGGTCAGCAACGGGCGTAGTGGAGCGCAGTCCAGTGCCACCAGCCGACCGCCGCGGACCGCGGTGATCGCGGTGAGCTCATCCAGGAGGTCGTCCGGTATCGGTTCGGGGGTCCACCGGCCACGCCAGGCCCGGCGGGCGGCGACATCGGCTGCGGTGAACCGGGTGCGATTCGGCTCCGAGGTGTCCATGAGCCTGCCGATCCGGCGGCTGCCCGGGTTGTAATCGGCGACGAACCGAACCGCCACCCCCATGTCACCGCAGACGACCAGGCAGGACTCGACGAACGCGCCGAGAGACAGACGCAGGTCACGGTGGACGGGATCGCTGGGACCCAGCTCGTACCGTTCCTGCCAGCCCACCTCCACTACGCCGGAGGCGTACCGCAGGTGCCATGGCTGGGTGTTGTGAGCGTTCGGCGCCCGGTGGAACAGCGGTTCCAGTGTGCGTAGCGGGCCGGTGTTCGTTGTCACTGTTCGCGGAATCCGAACCGGCTGTGGACAGCGCGCAGCTGCCGGGGCGCCCACCAGTTCCACGGACCCGCCAGCCGCATGAACGCCGGCACCAGCACGGGCCGGACGACCAGGGCGTCCAACAGGATCGCCAGACCTGTCCCCAGCCCGAACAGTTTGATGAACGACACTCCTGAGACCAGGGTCGCGAAGAACGACACCGACAGGATCAGCGCGGCCGCGCTGATGATCCGGCCGCTGCGGGACAGCCCGTCGATGACCGCGTCCTGGAGAGCCGCTCCCGCCTCGTGCCGTTCCCGGACGCGGGCCAGGACGAAGACCGCGTAGTCCATGGACAGGCCGTAGGTCACGCAGAACAGCAGCACCGGGATGGCGACCGGCAACGGTGTCGGGGTGAAGCCGAGCATCCCGGACAGATGTCCGTCCTGGAAGATCCACACCATGGCGCCGAAGACCGCGCTCAGGCTCAGCAGGTTGAACACCAGGGCCTTGAGCGGCAGCACCACGCTGCCGGTCAATCCGAACAGCACCACGAACGTGGCCACGGCGATCAGGACGATGGCCACCGGCAACCGATGACCGATGGAGTTCGTGATGTCCACCAGCTGGGCCGCCTGCCCGGTCACGAGCACGGTCCGGCCGCCCGGTACGTCCACGGCCCGTATGGCGCGGGCGAGCCGGGCGCCCTCGGGGGAATAAGGCTCGACCCGGCTGAGAACTGACAGCCATGTTGCGTCACCCGCGATGAATCGCGCAGTGTCCGGGCCGGCGTCAGCCGTCTGCCTGCCCGCCGTGAAGGAGCCCGCGCCGCTGTCCACCCGTTCGACACCCGCGACCGTGGACAGCCGGCTCGCGTAGGATGCCGCCCGGCTCCGGGCATCCGGGCCGGTTCCCCATGATTCGGCGACGACGGCGAGCGCGCCGCTGTCCACCACCCCGAAGTCCGTGCGGATCCGGTCGGCGCTTTCGCGGCTCTCCGTGGACGTCGGCAGCACCCGGTCGTCCGGCACCCCGAACCTGACGTGCAGAAACGGCAGACCGAGCAGCACCAGGACCGCGAGGGTGGGCAGGGCCGTGAGCAGCGGACGCCGCCATGCCAGCGCGGCGACCCGACCCACCGGGCCGAGCTCCCCGGGGCGCGGATCGTGGCGCCGTCGCGGCACCGGCCACCGCTCGATCCCTCCGCCGAGCAGGACCAGCAGTGCCGGCAGCACCACGAGCGCCCCAGCGAGAGTCACCGCCACGACCGCCACCCCGGCGAAGGCGAACGAACGCAGGAAGTACTGCGGGAACACCAGCAGGCAGCACAGGGCTGCGGCAACGGTGGCGGCGCTGAACAGAATGGTCCGGCCGGCGCTGCGCATGGTCATGTCGAGAGCGGTGACCGTGTCATGGCGGATGCGGTGTTCCTCCCGGTAGCGGGAGACGAACAGCAGGCAGTAGTCAACGGCGAGTCCGAGGCCGAGCGCGGTCGTGAGGTTGACCGCGAACACCGACACGTCCATGACGGCGGCCAGCGCTCCCAGCATGCTGAGCGTGCCGATGATCGCAAGCACGCCGACAAGCAGCGGTACCCCCGCCGCGACCGCCGTCGCGAACACCACCAGTAGCAGAACCAGGGTCGCGGGCACGGCGATCGACTCGGCCCTGGCAAGATCTTTGGTGACCTGTGCGTTGATGTCGTTGTTGATCTGAGTGATCCCGCCGAACCGGACCGTCACCGCCGCGCTGCTGCCCGCTCGGGCGAGAACATCATGTAGCGCCCGGGTGTGCTTGGCGCCGGTGTCCTCGTCGCCGTCGACGTGGGCGACGACCAGACCGACGTCGCCGGCCCGGCCGCGTAGCTGCGCGACTGGGGTCTCCCAGTAGGAGGCCACGACCCGAACACCGGGTTCGCCGCGTAGCCGTGCGGTGACATCCTGCCCGACTGCCCGGACGGCCGGCGTGTCGACGCCGGCCCCACCGGCAGACCCGCCGATCAGGATGAACAGGTTCGGCGCGGCAGCCCCGAACCGGTTGGCGAGAACCCGGCTGCCGCGGACCGAGTCCGACCCGGGATCGTCGAACCCACCGGTTTTCATCCGGCTGACCGCCCCGGTACTCGCGACTCCGGCCAGCACCGCCAAAACCAGGGTGATCAGCAGAATGGCACGCGGACGAGCTACGATCACGCGTAGCAGCCGGCTGTGTACCGCTGGGCGACCGGCTGGCGGGCCGCCCGCCGCGAGACGGCGCCGCCGCCCGGTAGGAGCCCGGTGCCGGGGTCCGGCAGAACGAGGACTGTCCCGTAGCGGAAGGCCGTGAAGGGGGCTGTCGCGGGTTCTCACTGGACCTCCACCAGTTGCTGGGGAACGAGCGTGTCCAGCTCGTCCGCGAGCAGCTGAACGGTTCGTTCGATCTGTTCGGACGTGTGCTCGCCGGTGATGAAGAAGCGCAGCCGCGACAGGCGTTCCTCCACCGCCGGGTAGAGAATCGGATTGACGCTGATTCCGCGCTCGAACAGCGTGTTGGCCAGATGCACGCACCGCAGCGAGTCGCCCACGATGCATGGGATGACCGGAGTGCCGGCGCTGGTCCCGGTGTTGACTCCCGCCTCACGGGCGAGCCGCAGGAACTCCGCCGAGCGTTGCCGCAGTCGCGTGAGGCGATCGGGCTCCGCCCGCATCACCCGCAGCGCGGTCAGGGCGGCGGCCGTGTTCGGCGGGGTCAGGCCGGCGCTGTAGATGAACCCCGGCAGCGTGTAACGCAGATAGTCCACCAGCGCGCCGCTGCCGGCGAGATATCCACCGCAGCTGGCCAGCGACTTCGACAGGGTGCCCATCCACAGGTCGACATCACCCCGGTCGACGCCGAAGTACTCGCCCACCCCGCCACCGGTCGCACCGATCACACCAATGCTGTGCGCCTCGTCGACCATCAGCAGAGCGCCATGACGACGCCGCACCTGGATCAGCGCGGGCAGGTCCGCGATGTCCCCGTCCATGCTGTAGACACCCTCGACGACGATCAGGACCCGGCGGAAGCGGTCACGCACCTGCGTGAGCAGGGCATCCAGGGCCGTGGGGTCGTTGTGGGGGAACGGCCGCCGCGTCGCCCCGGACAGCCGGGCGCCTTGCAGGATGCTGTCGTGAGCCAGCGCGTCATGGACGATCAGGTCGCCGGGCCCGACCAGGTGACCGATCGCGGTGACGTTGGTCGCGTGCCCGCTGACCAGGACGATGCAGTCCTCGACGCCGACGAGGGCGGCGAGCTCCGCCTCCAGGTCGCGGTGCGGCGGCCGGTCACCGGACAGGATGCGGGCGGCCGAGACCGACGAGCCGTATCGCCGCACCGCGGCCGTAACCGCCGAGTTGACCTCAGGGTGTCCGGACAGGCCCAGGTAGTTGTAGGTGGAGAAGCTCACCAGCTCCCTGCCGTCGACAACGGTGCGGTCACGGATGTTTCCCTCGTGCAGCAGGTAGTACGGGCTGCGCAGGCCGAGCCGTCCACTCAGTTCAAGCCGCTCGCGCAACGCCACCACCTCGGGGAAGGAGGCGACCTGCGTGCTCTCGACGGCGGGACGTGCCTGCTCGGGATGAACGTGCTCGGATGGCACGGACGCGGCGGCGTCCACCGAGTGGTCGGTACCGGACTGCGACGGTTCGGACAGGCCGGGCGGTGGATCCGTGGGCCCGGCCACCTCCGCCAGCCCGGACTTCCCGGCAAGTACCCCCACCAGATCGCCGACCGTAGTGACACGGGCGATGTCGTCGGTGTGCACGACCAGTTCGGGCCATCTGCGTCGCAGATTGTTCACCAGGTCGGTCATCATGATCGAATCGAAGCCGAGGTCCCCGACAAAAGCGTGGTCGTCGTGGAGACAGCCCGCGGGCAAGGCGCTCAGCCTGGAAATCACTTCGATTGTCGCGGCCCGAAGCCCGACCAGCCGCGCCGGTGGACTCCCCGCATCCGCCGTGACCACGGCCGGCCGGCGGACGACCCGGTCGGGTTCCACCGGCTGCCGCTGCGTCGGAGGCGCGGGCACGACCATGGGCGTGCCCAGCCGGACGGACGTCGGATCCGGCCGACGAGACGTCGACATGCCGGTGATGCCGATCCCGTCGTCGTTCGGGTCGCTTCCCGTGGCCGGCGCGGCCAGAGCGTGCAGCAGGTTGAGCTGTTTGTCGAGAAGTCTGACGATGTCGTCCATGGGATGGCTGTCCGGACGGGGGCTGTCCATGCGGAGCTCCGGGAGTCGACGGGTCGGGACGCCACGGCGGTGGTCGGGCCGCACCGCTGGGCCGCCGGGCTGGGCAGCGGTGCGGCCGGTAGCGAGCCGCACCGAGTAGGAGCTGGTCACCAGGGGGGAGGGAGGCAGTGTCGTGAGCGTCCGCTCGCCGGGACCGAACAACGGCAGGATGTCGACGTGAACTCCCAGGCAGGCGAGTCGACCGAGGCCGGCGAGCAGAGTGTGGCCTTCGTCGGGTTCGGGCGCGGCCAAGGCGACAAAACTGCCCCGGATCGATTCGGACAGTGACCCGCGGGCCATGGTCAGCAACGATGTGCCACCGAACACCTGGACGAAGATCCTGGCGCCCGCCGCGGCGGCGGTCCGGATCGCGTCGGAAAAACGCACCGGAGCCGAACAGTGCTCCGCCCACAACGCGCGCAGTTCCCGCGGATCGTCGCACCGACCGCCGCTCACCGAGGAGGCCACGACCGCTTCGAACGCGCGCAGGGGAAGGGCGGCCAGCGGGCCCGCCATCGAGATGTCGGCGCCCGCCACCAGCGGAGAATGAAAGGGGTGCGAGACCGTCAGTGGCCGGGCTGTGACACCTTCACGCTCGCACCGCTCACGAAGCCGTTCCAGCGCGTCCAGACGTCCACTGGCTACCACCTGCGACGGATGGTTGACGCAGCCAAGCCACACCCCGTCGATGTCGCCGGCGAGTCGGTGAAACGTCGACTCACCCGCGTGGACCGCCAGCATCCCACCCGTCCACGGGGGGTGAGCATCGGCCACGGCCGCTCCCCGCGCCGCCAGGAAACGGAGTGCGTCGGCCGGGTCGAGGGCGCCTGCGGCCATCGCTGCCGCGACCTCTCCCGCACTGTGACCGATGCAGACATCCGGTCGCACCCCGCACTGTGCCAGCAGCCGGGCGACGCCGATCCCCAGGGCGCCGAGCACGGGCTGGCAGATCTGCGTCGCGGTCAGGGCCGCCTGGGCCGCCGCCGTGTCCGGGTGGGCACCCCACACCAGTTCGACCAGCGAACGTCCGAGCACCGGGCGCGCGACGCCGTCCAGCGTGTCAACCTGCCTGGCGAAACCGGTGAACCGCTCACGCAGGTCGGCGAGCATGCCAGGACGCTGGACTCCCTGCCCGGGAAACAGCCACGCGACCCGGCGGTCCGCCTCGGCCAGTGGGGTAGCCACCACGTAACCACCGCCGGGCAGCGCGCCGAAGCGACCGGTGCGCAGTCGTGTCGCAGCGTCGGTGAGCCGCTCAATCAGCTGTGCACGGGACGCCGCGACCACGCAGAGGCGGGCGGTCAGCGGCTCGCGGGTGGCCAGGGTGTAGGCGACCGATGCCGGGGTGAGCCCCGGGTCGGCGTCCACGGTGTCCCGGATCGCCTCGGTATGTCGGGTGAGCAGCTCCGCTGAACCGGCGGACAGCATCACGAGCCATGGCCGCTCCGGCGTCATGTCCGGCTCCCCACGCTCGGCCACCCGTTCCAGGACGACGTGCACGTTGGTGCCGCCGAACCCGAACGAGCTCACCGCGCCCCGCCGGGGATGTTTCGAGTCCGGCCACGCCTGCGGCTGCGTCGGGATGCGCAGTCCCGATTCGGGCATCGCCAGCCCTGTCCTGGGCTGGACGGCGGGCTGCGGCGGGATCACGCCGTGGTGCAGCGCAAGCGCGGTCTTCAGCAGACCCGCGGCCCCGGCTGCCGCGAGGGTGTGACCGATCAGCGCCTTGGCCGAGGTGAGGGCGCACGGCTCGGCGTCGGGGTCGTCCGCGCGCAGGTCACGCAGTGCGGTGATCTCGATCTGGTCGCCGACGGTCGTTGCCGTTCCGTGTGCCTCGATCATGGTTACCGAACCCGGCGACACCTCGGCATCGGCGTACGCGGCCCGTAGAGCGGCGAGCTGGCCGCTGGCGCTAGGCGTCATCGGGCCGGCCGCGCGACCATCGTTGGTGACACCGATCCCCCGGATCACGGCGTAGACGCGGTCGCCGTCGGCCAACGCGTCGGCCATGGGACGCAGTACCGCGACCCCGCCGCCTTCCCCGAGGACGAACCCGTCGGCGCGTTCGTCGAACGGCCGGCACACCCCGCTTCGCGACAACGCCCCCACCCGGGAAAAGCCGACCAGCGCGTCCGGACCCAGGGTGAGGAAGACCCCGCCCACCAGGGCGACCCGGCACACCCCACTGCGCAGCCCGAGGACCGCCTCGTGCAGCGCAACGAGCGTGGACGAGCACGCGGCGTCCACGGCGAACGCCGGACCACCGAGATCGAACACGCTGCTGACCGTGCCGGCGGCCATGTTCAGCAGACAACCCGCGAGGCTGTATGCCTGGAGAGGCGCGATACTCAAGTCCGCGGCCCGTTCGACCGCCGCGAGCAGCTCCGGATCGGGTTCGCCACCATGCAGCGAACCATCGGCGAGCAACGTTCCCCGGATCCGGGTGCCTGTCAGGTCATGGTAGCCGGACTGGCTGATGCCGACGTAGACGCCTGTACGCGTCCGGTCGAATGGACGGCGTTCGAAACCCGCGTCCTGCAGCGCCTCCCGAGTGAGATCGACCAGCAGCCGATGCTGGGGATCCATCGCCCGGGCGCGCTGCGGCGGAATCCGGTAATGGGACGCGGCGAACCGCTCGACGTCGTCGATGAAGGCAACCTGGTCGGTATAGGTCCGATGCGGATCCCGCGGGTTAACCGGGTCGTAGAAGCTCCGGTGCCGCCACCGACTCGCCGGTACCTCGCGAAACTGTGATCTTGCATCCTGCAGCAAACGCCAGAAAGCACCTGTATCGGCCGCGCCGGGAAAACGAGCGGCAAGCCCGACGATCGCGACTTCTTTCACGGGAAAATCCCCCGGTGATCGATTGTGATCGAATAACCAGCCCCGATAGTAGGGCACCGAACGACAGCTCTACCGGCACCGAAGTCTACGGCGCATCCTTTGGATATACCCGCACACCTGCCCACCGGGGGTAACGGGGTACAGATCCGCTTCGGTCAGCTGCGCCAAGTCGACAAGCACACCATCGTCAGCCTCCCCGAGTCATTCACGGTATCCCGCCGATCATCCGCCGACCCACTTCCGGAGCAAGCCCTGGCGGTTGGGTGGTCGACGTCCGGGCAGTGGCCCGGCCGAACTTTTCCGGCACAGGGACGCATGAATCAGACGAAGCGGACGGCCGGTCGAACGACACCGCTTCACCATTTCTCCCCGCGCCCGGGTCGCATACCCATAATGCCAGCGAAGCCAACAGGGGGACCACTGTAGTTTCAAGGGTGTACGCGTCGAGACTCGCTACCGTTTGCTCCTCCATCTGGCCGGGCAGCTGGATATAAGACGCTGCCCCCGCCTGCCGAACGTTGAGGGGATAAACATGCGTCTGAGCAAGAAACGGCTGGCTGTGGCCTACATGATCGGCTCGGTGGCGGTCGGGCTGACCGCGCCGGCAGCCTGGGCGACGGATGACGCGCCTGGCGTGACCGCGAT
>NZ_CAKKTK010000022.1:16978-62489 GCF_920656135.1 Frankia sp. Cppng1_Ct_nod
ACGAGGGATTCACGACACCGGCTGCGGCCGACACGACCGCCGCGTCGACGCTGGGCGAACCGTTCGCGGTCCTGCCGACGGCCGCCGAACCGGCTCCGTCGGCCAACCCGACAGCAACGTCCGATCCGCTGAAGGAATTTTTCGACTCGATCCCATGGCTGCCGGCTGAACTGCCTGCAAATTTCCACGGACTCAACAACCTGGACGGCCTCAAGAACCTGCACAACCTGAGCGATCTACACGAACAACCGCTGCTGATCGACGTCACATGCAGCACGGACGGCCCGAAATGGACGGTCAAGAATACTTCTGCCAACACACTGCGATTCAGCTGGCTCGACAGCGACCTGAACGGAGATTCCGGCACGATTGCCGCCGGTGAGACTCTTCCCCTCCACTCCTCTGCGGGCGCCGTGCTCGCGATCCCGTTCGACCCGGTCTCCGGCAAACTGGTAATGGCGATTCCCGCTGTCGGCTTCTGCACGTGCTCCGACACCGCCCAGCACCCGACGAGCAGCCCGGCTTTGCCGGTCGCACCTCCCGCGACACCAATCCCCAAGGATAAGATCTATTTCACCGGATGACCGTTCCTGGTCCCGAGCGCCGTTAGTCCCTTTCCGCATCGGCGCCCGGGACCAGTCCGGTGTTCAACCGAGGTAAT
This sequence comes from Frankia sp. Cppng1_Ct_nod, assembly GCF_920656135.1. Taxonomy (NCBI): domain Bacteria; kingdom Bacillati; phylum Actinomycetota; class Actinomycetes; order Frankiales; family Frankiaceae; genus Frankia; species Frankia sp. Cppng1_Ct_nod. Next base: position 17,640 of record NZ_CAKKTK010000022.1, read on the forward strand.
TTCAAGATCCCCCGAGGGATTCCCTGACGTAGTCGTCTTCTCTACGCACTGATCCACATGACGCTCACCGAACAGCACCCTCGCGATCGCGGGCGACGACATCGAGGACCTGCTCGACGCCGCAGTCCTGCACACGATCGACAAGCCCGGTCACTAGGCCCGTCGAGCCGACAGGCGTGCTTCCACGTAGATTGCCAGGCGGCCGACAAGATAGTTGATGAGAACGAAGATAGCGGCTATCACCAGATATGTCTGAATCGGGTTGCGCAGGGTCTGGATAATTATCAGTCCACGACGCAGCAGCTCTTCGTAGGAGATGAATGCGCCGATCGAGGTATCCTTGAGGATCACAACGAGCTGACTGATCAGCGCTGGCAACATCGAACGGAATGCCTGGGGCAGGAGGATGAACCGCTGGGTCTGACCACGGGTAAGACCCAGCGCTGCGGCCGCATCGGACTGTCCTCTCGGAACCGCAAGTATGCCCGCCCGGATAATTTCGGAAATGACCACCGAGTTGTAGGCCGTAAGACCGATGACGATATACCACAACAACGGCAATCTGAACCCGTACGTGGGGAGCACCTGGTACGCAAAAAAAATCGCGATGACCACGGGGACACCACGCAGGATCTCGACCACACCGACTACCGCCCAGCGGTACCACCGGGATGCCGAGATCCTCGTCATCGCGATGAGTACCCCGAGCACCAGCGACAAGGACATCGCCAGGACGGCGGCCGTCAGGGTGTGCAGAAGGCCGCCGCCAAGCAGGCGCCACAGGTCGGGAAAGTTCACGTCGTTCGGATCGAACAGCGGGCTCCACTTCTCGCCGGCGAACTGCCCGTTCGTGGCGAGCCGCCGTACAGCCAGCGCCGCGAGGCCGACCAGGATCAGAGCCGCGGCCACGCTGGCGACAAGAATGCGCCGCCGGCCGCGAGGTCCTGGAGCGTCGTAGAGAACACTTCGGTTCATCGGGTGGCCTTCAAGCGCTTTTCCATCATCAGCAGGAGCAGGCCGGCAGGAATGATGATGATCAGGTACCCGATTACTACTCCGGTGTAAACCGGCAGCGCCGGTTCACCCCGGGCGCTGTTCAGGGTGTTCGCCACGCTGTAGAGTTCCCCGCCGACTCCGAAGGCTCCCAGAATCGCAGAATTCTTGATCATTGCGATCGCGACGCTACCCAGCGGAGGAAGGACCGCCCATAAAGCCTGCGGGAGCACGACCAGTCGCAGCGACTGGCTGAAGGTGAGGCCTATCGCGCGCGCGGCCTCGGCCTGGCCTGCGTCAACCGCACCGATTCCGCTACGTACCGCCTCGCACACGAAAGCAGCGGTATAGACGGTGAGTCCGGCGACACCGAAGGTGATGTACGCGCCATTGATACCCACCTCTGGCAGGCCGAACGCGAAGACAAACAAGACGATGGTAAGTGGGCAGTTACGGACCAGTGTGACGTAGACCGTGCCAACGGCTCGCAAGGGTGGCACCGGCGACACCCGAAAGCCTGCCAGAAAAATCCCGAGCAGCAACGCTGCCACGGCGACCAGCCCGCAGATTTCCAATGTTCCCAGCAGACCATCGGCATACAGGCCCAGGTTGTCGGTGATGACACCCATGGCGGCTCCCGGGGTGCGTCGGCTCTGAAGAGCGAGGTTGCAATCAGGAACAAGCACCGAGGGTGGGCAGGGTCGGCGTGGTCCTGGCAACCTTACCCGCCGTGGATTCCCAGGCTTTGGCGTAGCGCCCGTCTGTTGACGCTGCGGTCAGCTGCTCGTTGATGAACTGACAGAAAGCGATGTCACCCTTTTTGATGCCGATGCCGTAGGGCTCGACGGTGAAGGGCTTTCCTATGAGCTTGAAAGCGCCACCACTGGAGTCCGCAAGACCCAGCAGGACGACGTTGTCGGTGGTGACGGCATCGACCTGGCCGGTACGCAACGCGTCTGCGCACTTGGAATAGACATCGAAAAGCACGATGTTGGACGCGTCGACGTATTCTTTGATTTTCTCGGCCGGAGTCGACCCGGAGACGGAGCAGACCTTCGCCTTCGCGGTGCGTAGCGATTCCGGTCCGGTGATGGTCGTGTTTTCCTTTTTCACCATGATATCCTGGCCGGCCTGGTAGTACGGCCCGGCGAAGCTGACGAGCTGTCTGCGCTTGTCGTTGATTGTGTAGGTGGCGACAACGAAGTCGACCTTGCCCTGTTGGATCGCACCTTCACGCTGGGATGACGGTGTTTCAACAAAGGTGATGGCGCTCTCGTTGATTCCCAGGCCGGCAGATATGATCTTTGCAATTTCGACGTCGAATCCCGTGACCTTTCCGTCCAGGCCTTTTAGTCCGAACAACGGCTGGTCGAACTTGGTGCCGACGGTGACCTTCCCCGCCTCGGCCAGCCTCGCCATCGTGGTGCCGGCGGCGAAGGTGGGTTTGTTCTGGACACCGACCGGCGTACCGGTCGCCTTGCCACCACCTCCGCAACCGCTGAAGACGAGCGCGATGACGCCGGCGAGCGCAGCCGTCACGAACCATCGTCGTCGAAGCGAGTTCGACTGAAGTGGATACCGTTGGGCCGGGAAACCTTGAACCTGCATGGTTGTCCTCTTCGGAGATACGTCGGATGCGGAACAGACCAGGACGATAGCGCATGGGAAAGTGAACGACGTCAGTGGGTGAGAACACGAGCCAGGAAGTCACGGGCCCGCTGAGTCCCTGGGCTGCCGAAGAAGACCTCCGGAGTTCCTTCCTCTAGAATTCGGCCGTCAGCCATGAATACGACCCGGTCCGCGGCCCGCCGCGCGAACCCCATCTCGTGGGTGACAACCACCATGGTCATACCATCGCGGGCGAGCCCTGCCATGACGTCGAGCACCTCGGCGATGTACTCCGGGTCGAGTGCCGAGGTGGGCTCGTCGAAGAGGATTACCTTCGGATCCATGGCAAGCGCTCGGGCGATCGCGACACGTTGCTGCTGCCCGCCGGAAAGCTGGGCCGGGTAACTGCTGGCCTTCGCGCCGACGCCTACCCGATCGAGCAGTTCCCGCCCTCGGCGCTCGGCTGTCTCCCGCGGGATTCCCTTGACCTTCGTCGGCCCGAGAGTGACGTTCTCCAGTGCGGTCTTGTGCGCGAATAGGTTGAACGACTGAAAGACCATGCCCACCTCGGCCCGTAGCCGTGCGAGCGCGCGTCCCTCCTCGGGCAACCGCTCTCCGTCGATCATGATCTGGCCGGCGTCGATGGTCTCCAGCCGGTTGATGCACCGGCACAGCGTCGACTTTCCCGATCCCGACGGACCGATGACGACGACCACCTCGCCGCTGAATACCGTCAGATTGATCGCATGTAGAGCCTGGAAACCGCCGAAGAATTTCTCGACGCCTTCCAGGACGATCAAGGGTTCGCCTCGCGTGCTCTTCGTCACGTTCAACCCTTCGGTCAGACTCAGACGGTAGCAGACGCGGTTCACTCGTAAGTAACAGACACCGGGAAACGTGAACTCCCCCGGTTCGCCGGAGATGGACGCCGACAGCCCCGCACCGAGAGCGTCTGGATGCCGGCGCCATACGCGGCGATCACACGGCGATCACGTGGCGGCACCGCTCGTCGACGATGAAGCGCTCGGCGGAGCGGTGCACGTTCCCAGGATGTCGTGAAAGCGTCCGCGCGGCAGCTGATCTCGTCGCTCAGGGGCGGTGCCTGTATTGCGTGCCGTCCTCGTGCATCTCGGCGCTGCCAGGGATCATGTGGCGGCCGTTGATCGAAGGCACACCAACGGTCATCTCTTGAGCAGCTGCCGGGCCATGACCATGCGCTGAATCTGGTTGGTTCCCTCATAGATCTGGGTGATCTTAGCGTCGCGCATCATGCGTTCGACCGGAAAATCCTGCGTGTAGCCCGCACCACCGAGTAGCTGGACGGCGTCGGTGGTGACCTCCATGGCCGTGTCCGACGCAAAGCACTTCGCCGCCGCCGAGACGAACCCCGCGTCCGGTTCCCCTCGCTCAGCCTTGGCCGCAGCCACGTACACCATGTGCCGAGCTGCCTCGATCTTCATCCCCATATCGGCGATCATGAACTGCGGGCCCTGGAACTCGGCGATCAACCGGCCGAACTGCCGGCGTTCCTTGACATAGGCGATCGCGGTATCCAACGCACCCTGCGCGATGCCCACCGCCTGCGCACCGATCGTGGGCCGGGTATGGTCCAACGTCCGCAGCGCGGTCTTCAGGCCGGTGCCCGGCTCGCCGATAATACGGTCGACCGGGATGGTGCAGTCCTCAAGATGGATCTCTCGGGTCGGCGAGCCCTTGATACCGAGCTTACGTTCCTTCGATCCGACCGAGAAACCCGGATCTTCCTTGTGGACCACAAAAGCCGAGATACCCCGGGATTTCTTTGCCGCATTCGGGTCGCTTACCGCCATCACCGTGTACCAGGCGGACTCTCCGGCATTGGTGATCCAGCACTTGGTACCGTTCAGTACCCAGTGGTCACCGTCGAGACGCGCCCGGGTGCGCATAGATGCGGTATCCGAACCCGCCTCCCGCTCGGACAGCGCATACGAACCCATCGCCTCACCCGAGGCGATGGAGGACAGCACCTCCTTCTTCAGGTTCTCCGACGCGGCGAGCAGGATCGGCATGGTCGCCAGTTTGTTCACCGCCGGGATCAGCGATGACGAGGCACAGACCCTCGCCACCTCCTCGATCACGATGCATGCCGCGACCGCGTCCGCACCCTCGCCGCCGTATGACTCGGGGATGTGTACGGCGTGAAAACCGGCCCGGGTCAGCACCTCCAGCGCCTCGACGGGAAAACGTGCCTGCTCATCGACATCGGCGGCGTGCGGCGCGATTTCCTTCTCCGCCAGCGTCCGCACCGCTTCACGCAGAGATTCGTGTTCCTCGCTCAGCTGGTAAACGCCGCTGCCGGCACTTGGGGCCATCAGGATTCAACCTGACCGTAGTCGTAGAAGCCCCGACCGTTCTTCTTACCGAGCAGCCCGGCATCGACCATCCGCATCAGCAGTGGTGGCGGCGAGTACAGCGGCTCCTTGAACTCATCGTACATCGATTCGGCGATTGCCTTTGTCGTGTCAAGGCCGATCAGGTCGGCCAACGCCAGTGGACCCATCGGGTGGGCACACCCGAGCACCATCCCGCTGTCGATGTCGGATGCTGAGGCAAAGCCCGACTCGAGCATCCGGACAGCTGACAGCAGATAGGGCACGAGCAGCGCGTTCACCACGAAGCCCGCCCGGTCCTGGGACCGGATCACTTTCTTGCCCAGAACGTCGCTGACGAAGGACTCTGCTCTGGCCTGGGTCTGCTCGTCGGTGAGCAGCGACGCCACCAGCTCGACGAGCGGCAGGACCGGTACCGGGTTGAAGAAGTGGATCCCGATCACCTGATGCGGCCTGGTCGTCGCCATCCCCAGTTTCATGATGGGGATGGACGACGTGTTGGACGCGAAGATCGCATCCGGATCCTCGACCACCTTGTCGAGATCCCGGAAAACCTCGGTCTTCAACCGTTCGTCCTCCGCGACAGCCTCGACCACCAGCTGGCAGTCGGCCAGGTCGTTGAAGTCCACGGTGAAGCTCAGGCGCTCCAACGCCAGGTCACGGTCCTCGGTGGACAGCTTGTTCCGCAGCGTCGCACGGTCCAGCGAGCCGATCACCCGGGCACGGCTCGCCGCGGCCCGGCCGGTGTCCGCTTCGACGACGACGACGTCGAGACCTGAGCGGGCACACACCTCGGCGATCCCCGAGCCCATCAGGCCGCCGCCCACGACCCCTACCTTTTTCACGTCAGCCATTCGGCCACCCCTCGGTCCAGGTCCGGTCCTGCGAGCACGACGACCGGCCACATATGTGATCTAACTCATATGCCACGCGGAGCGGTCAGACCGCGCAACCGAACTGTAGCGGCACTTGGTGCCGTTAGCGAATATGTAAGATCTCACGGCATGACGGACCCGGCGGAGCTGACACCCAGGCGGCGCGCCGGCCGAACCGCAGCCGGGCGGCGCCACCTGCGACGTGCCCTGGTCAGGTCCGCGATGGAGCTGTTCCTCACCAACGGGTACGAGGCCACCACCGTCGACCAGATCGCCGAAGCGGCCGGGGTCGGCCGGCGCACTTTTTTCCGGTACTTCTCCGCCAAGGAAGAGGCAATCTTCCCCGACCATGACGAGTGGCTCGACGACATGGCCCGGCTGTTCGACGAAGCCGGCTCCACCGAACCGCCGTTGGTGGTCGCCTGTGCCGGCGCCCAACTGGTACTGGATCGCTATGTCGACGATGCCGATATTTCACTGAAACGCTTCGAACTGACCAGACAGGTAGCATCTCTACGAGATCGTGAGATCGCAAGTACCGACCGTTATGAACGTGTCGTGGCGCGATACCTTCAGAGCCGCTTCGCCGGCGAGGCCGACGGTGAGCTGCGTAGTGTCGTGGCCGCCGCGGCCGTGGTCGCCGCGCACAACTACGCCCTGCGCACGTGGCTCAAGAGCGGTGGGACGGACGACGTCTACGACCGGGCGCACCACGCCTTCGGCCTCGTGCAACGGTCCTTCGCCCCGCAAGGGGTCCGGCGGCTCGACGACCATGAACACGTGGTCGCGTTCTTCCGCGCGGATGCCCCGTTCGACGAGGTGGTTCGCCAGCTCGGTGACGTGATGCGGCGGATCCAGGACTGACACCGCTCCCGACCTCACGGCACGCAGTGCCATTCGCTGTGGTGCGGGACGCCAGCGGGCCTTCTCGCCTTTCGTCCGGTCCGCGCGGTCAAGCGCATCGATCCACACGGACCTCCAGCCCGCTGGTCACAACGAACTCGACCAGGACAGCGGACGCTCAAGCCACCGTCCACACCGAGTTATCCGGCGAGACAGGCGCGGACGCCGCGAGCGATCTCCAGCTCTTCCCGAGCCTCGACGACCAGGGTCCGGACCCTCGATCCGGAGGTTGCGACGCCGGAGGTTGCGACGCCGGGGTCAGTGATGTCGGAGTCGCCGTCGGTATGCGCGGTGTTGCGGTCGGGGTCGATGCCCACGCCGAGAAAGCCCAGGCCGTCCGCGGCGCCGGCACGTACAGCCGCGGACCGCTCTCCTACCCCGCCGGTGAAGACCAGAGTGTCCAATCCGCCGAGGGCCGTGGCCATCGCGGCGATCTGCGCGCGCAGGCGGTGCAGGTACACGGCCAGAGCCAGCGATCCGGCTGCATCACCGGCGGTGGCTCGGTCCACAACCGTACGCATGTCCGCGGTGCCGGCGAGGGCGAACAGGCCCGACCGATGGAACAGCTTATCGGTGAGTTCGTCTGCGGACATGCCGGCCGAGGTCTGCAACCACAGCAGCAGACCGGGGTCGATGTTGCCGGAACGGGTCGACATCACCAGGCCCTCGAGCGGGGTGAACCCCATGGTGGTGTCAATGCCAACGCCGTCACGGACTGCGGCGAGCGAAGCCCCCGACCCCAGATGACAGGTCACCACTCGGCATCCACCGGTCAGCGTTGCCGCCCGCCGGGACGCATACGCATGGGACAAACCGTGGAATCCGAAGCGACGGACCCCGAGACGCTCCCGCCAGTCAGCCGGTACCGCGTAGGTGAACGCGGCCAGCGGCATCCGGGCGTGAAACGCGGTGTCGAAGCAGGCGACCTGCACGACGTCGGGTGCGGCCGTCCGCACCTCGGTGAGCGCGGCCAGCGCCGCTGGTTGGTGCAGTGGCGCGAGCGCTGTCAACCCCCGCAGATCCTTGATCACCTGGTCGGTGACAACGACCGGATCGGTGAAGGTCGTCCCGCCGTGCACGATCCGATGCCCGACCGCCTGAAAGGTTCCCAACCGGGCCAGGCCACGGATAGCCGACCTGACCTCGCCCGGGTCCGGGCGGCCCTCCCGCGCGTGTAGGTCGACGGACGCGAGCAGGCCGTCGCCCGGTCCGAGTAGCCGAAGCTTCAGGCTGGACGACCCCGCGTTGACCACCAGCACATTCATGGCGACAGCCGCTTTCGGTAATCGTCAGTACGGCCAGGTCCAGCCGGAGATCTCCGGCATGTCCGCACCGAAGTCGCGGGTGTAGGCCCGGGCCGCGATGCGCGCGTCCACCATGTTCTGCCGGACATGCGCGGCGCTAGCTCCCAGAGACGGCACCCGGTCTATTACGTCGATCACGAGGTGGAAGCGGTCGAGGTCGTTCATCATCACCATGTCGAACGGCGTGGTGGTTGTACCTTCCTCGATATAGCCGCGGACATGCATGTTGTCGTGGTTGGTCCGCCTGTAGGTCAACCGGTGAATCAGCCACGGGTAACCGTGATAGGCGAAGATCACAGGACGGTCCGAGGTGAAAATCGCGTCGAAACGGGCATCGGACATGCCGTGCGGATGCTCACGTTCGTCCTGCAGACGCATCAGGTCGACGACGTTGATGACCCGGACCTTCAGGTCGGGAAAGTGCTGCCGCAGGATATCGACCGCGGCCAGGGTCTCCAACGTCGGAATATCCCCTGCGCAGGCCAGTACCACGTCCGGCATGCCGTCCCCGGCCGAACCGCCGGTGGCGTGCTCGTGGTCGTTGCTGGCCCAGTCCCAGATACCGATACCCCGGGTGCAGTGAGCGATCGCGTCGTCCATCGACAGATAGTTCAGCGCCGGCTGCTTCCCCGCGACAATTACATTGATGTAATGTCGACTACGCAGACAGTGATCCGCGACGGACAACAGCGTGTTCGCGTCCGGTGGGAGGTACACCCGGACGATCTCCGCCTTCTTGTTGACCACATGGTCGATAAAACCCGGATCCTGATGGGAGAATCCGTTGTGGTCCTGCCGCCAGACATGGCTGGTCAGCAGGTAGTTCAGCGACGCGATCGGACGCCGCCACGGTATATGGCGGGTCGTCTTCAACCACTTCGCGTGCTGGTTCACCATCGAGTCGACAATATGGATGAACGCCTCGTAGCAGGAGAAGAACCCGTGCCGGCCTGTAAGGAGATATCCCTCCAACCAGCCCTGACACAGATGCTCGGAGAGCACCTCCATGACCCGACCATCCGGCGCGAGGTTGTCATCGCCATCGACGATCTCGGCGTTCCACGCCCGGGACGTTGTCTGGAACAGTGCACCGAGCCGGTTGGACGCGGTCTCGTCCGGACCCATAACCCGAAACGTCGTCGAGTTCGCCGCCATCACATCCCGCAGGAAGCCGCCGAGAATCCTGGTCGCCTCGCTGAAGGTAGTGGCCGGTACCTCGACGTCCACGGCGTACGTGCGGAAGTCCGGCAGGGTCAGGTCCCGCAGGAGTTCCCCGCCGAAGGTATGCGGGTTCGCGCTCATCCGCCGGCTACCCGACGGCGCCAGTTCCGCAAGATCGGCAACGAGTCTGCCCTCGGCGTCGAACAACTCCTCGGGCCGGTAGCTGCGCAGCCACGCCTCCAACTGCGCCAGATGCTCCGGGTTACTGTGGATCTCCGAAACCGGCACCTGATGGGACCGCCAGGTGCCTTCCACCTGGACACCGTCCACGACGCTCGGGCCGGTCCAACCCTTCGGCGTACGAAGAACGATCATAGGCCACAGCGGACGGGTGGAATCACCGTGCACCCGCGCCCGTTCCTGGATTCCTTCGATCTCCTCGACAACAGAGTCAAGGACGGCTGCGAACCGCTGGTGTACCTGCCCCGGGTCATCCCCGCCGACGTGGAACGGCTGGTAGCCATACCCACGCATCAACTGGTCGAGTTCGGCCTCGGGAATACGCGCGAGCACGGCCGGTTGAGCGATCTTGTAGCCGTTCAGGTGGAGGATCGGCAGGACCGCCCCGTCCCGGATCGGATCAAGGAACTTGTTCGAATGCCAACTCGCCGCAAGCGGCCCGGTCTCGGCCTCACCGTCCCCGACGACCGCGCAGACAAGCAGGTCCGGATTGTCGAATGCCGCACCGAACGCGTGGGTGAGGACGTAACCAAGCTCCCCACCCTCATGGATCGAACCGGGAACCTCCGGCGCGGCATGGCTGGGTATACCACCCGGGAAGGAGAACTGACGGAAAAGCCTGCGCATCCCCTCGGCATCCCGCGTCACGGACGGGTAGAAATCGGTGTATGTACCTTCAAGATAGGTATTCGCAACGATGCCGGGGCCACCGTGGCCAGGGCCCGTGACATAGATCGCGTTGAGGTCTCGCGCCCTGATCAAACGGTTCATGTGCGCGTAGATCAGATTCAGCCCCGGGGTCGTACCCCAGTGACCGACCAGCCGGGACTTGACATGTTCGGTCCGCAACGGCTCGCGCAGCAGGGGATTGTCCAGCAGATAGATCTGGCCGACCGCCAGATAGTTTGCCGCCCGCCAATAACCATGAATACGGCGCAGCTCCTCCGCAGACAAAGGCCCCGACACGGACCTCCCGGCACCGGACAGCATGCCCGCCGCAACATCGACAGCGCTGGTCATCTGTTCCTCCAAAATACTGACTGTCCGTATGAGCTCCAGGATGATTGCCCCATGGGCCAGCACGGCCACACCGGTACGAACACCCTATCCGCCCCCGCCCAGCCACGGTCACCAACATCCGCCCGGGGCCGCCGATCCACGTCCCGTGTGAATTCGCGATCCGGATGATTCCCGATTCCAGTCCGCATCTCGCTCGCATGAACCGGTCCCACGCTCTGGGGGATGGCCAACTCGCCGAGTGGGAGGAAGACCCGTGACGTATGTCGAGCCGATTGCTGTGACGCCGGTCAGGATGACGCGGTTCAGGATGACGCGGTTCAGGATGACGCCGTTCAGGATGACGCGGTTCAGGATGACGCCGTTCAGGGTTCGGCCGCGGACGTCCGGGACGGTGACCGCGGCCGGGCGTCGCCGCGGACATCGTCTGGTCGTTGTCGCGTTTGCCCTGGTGGTACTGCGAGCGGTGGAGGCCGCGGTCACGCTGCTGACGGCCGCACTTCTCCCCCTCGTGCCGCTGGACCAGCCGGATCCGCACCTGGATGTCACACGCCTGGCCAAGGTACAGGTACATCCTGACACCGCGACCACGGCACTCGTCATGGTCGCGGTGGCCTCGGTCGTTGCCGTCCTTCTCCTGAGAACCCGGTCGGCCATCGGGGCGTTCGCCGGGGTCAAGGCGGTCGCGGTTCTCGCAGCGACGGCGATCACCGGCATGTTCGCCTCGGGGTCGACGGTCGCCCGCGTCACCGTGACCGTATGCGGTGCATGCCTTGTCCTCGTGCTCTGGCCGTCCGTGCGGGCGGCTGTACCACGCGTGCTGAACGCCGCCGGCGTGCACCGCATCTCCGGCCGGACCGCCGAGATCGCGATCATGATAAAGATCATCCTGCTTGTCGCCATCGTTGTTCTGCTCGGCTGAGCCGAGCCCTTACCGTCCGCCTGGACCGACCAGGAAGGTCCGCGATGACCACGCGCTGTTATAGATGATCCTTTTTCGGGTGGTTGAACCACGGACATCCGCACGATCTCGTATCCGTCTCATATGCACCCGCAACGTTCCTCTCATGGTGATGCCGTGTTGTGGTGACCACGAAACCGCCACCCGATGAAGGTGGCGGTTCCGTGCCGGAAAGGAGGCACCGTGCCGACGTCACCACGAAGACCGTCTGTCCCCGTCGAGCGGAACGCCACGGTGTCGCTCCCAGAACCGGTCCCGCGGACGGCGTTCACCCGCCTGTTCACCCGCCCGTTCACCGGACCTGGTCCCGGCCGCCGTCGGGGATGGCCCATCGGCCGGTCGTCGAGGCGCTGGCCGCTGCGACACCCGCACCGCCGGGTGCTGGTAGCGGTGCTGGTGATCCTTGCTGTCCTCGCGACCGCTGACAGGGTTCTGGTCCGTGTAACCGAGCGCCGACTCGCCGAGCAGCTGGCCTGCCTGACCGGGCTGACCGGGGCGGTGACGGTGAGCATCGGCGGTGTCCCGTTCCTGACCCAGGCCGCCGGTGGGCACCTGCGCTCGGTCACACTGACTGCGAGCGGGCTGCGCCGGTCCGAGATGGTGCTGAGCGATGTGTCCATCGTCCTGCACGACGTGCGGCTGCCGCCGCTGTCCGGGCTGACGAGCCGACCCGCCCCCGGCTCGGTCCATGTCCGCAGCATCATCGTCGCCGCGACCGTTCCCTACACCGCGGTCAACGACCGAAAGACCGGAGGGGACACCCGCGACCTGCGCGTCTCGTACGCGGATGACGGCAGACTCAAGGTGGAGACACAGCTTGTGATGCCTATCGGCACGGTGCAGGTGACGGTCGTCGGCCGTCCTGTGATCAGAAATGGCAGGCTGTCGATCCAGCCGGACAGCATCAAGGCCTTCGGCCGGCAACTGCCCACCAGTCTGTTCACCGGCCTGACCGATCGATCTGGTAGCGCCGAGGTTACGCTACCGGACCCGCTGTACGGCGCGACGTACGACGCGGTGGAGGCAACTGCGGACGGGCTTCGTATGTACCTGTCCGCTCCCGGCTCGGCCCTGCCCGACGCAGCACAGATGCAGGGACGTTGCACAGGCCCGGCGGGCGGCCAGGGAGGCGGAGGCCCTGGAGTCTCACCGCCGGAGGCCCGTGCCATCACAATGTGATGGCACGGGCCTTCACCGTCCGATCCGGGGCTCACGAGCCGGACAGGTGTTGTTCAGCTGGCTCCGGGAACGGTCACATTCTTCTCGTCGAAGGCAAAACCGTTACTCGTGGCACTTCGCTGCAGACCGGCGAAGCTGTTCTCGCTGGCGTCGATGTCAGCCTCGGTGGCGGTGCCGCTCTTCAATTTGTTGGTGAGGTTCGAGAAGCTGTCACTGATCGACTGAACCGCGTTACAGAGCGTAGGATTCGCCTCCGCGAATCCTTTGGCGACCTTCAGTTCGTGAACGGTGAAAGCGCCCGCCACCGCGGCCTTGACGAAGGTGCGTTTCCGTTTGTCGGCCCCGGCCTTGAACCCACCGTTCTTCAGCGGCTTGTAGATGTAACGGTGGAAGGCCCCGAGGCCAAGGCCGGCATGCAAGGCGAAACGGGTCTTGGCGAAGGCTCTGGTATTGCCGGTCGTCGGGCAGGGCGCATTGTCCTCCGGGTCGGTGTCCTGGCCGGCATCACTAGCGGTCACGACGCTTCCCGAGGAAGATCGGTTCTTGGTCGTACCAGTGCCACAGGCACCGACAAGCGTCAGAGCCAGCAACGCGGCAATCAGAGCCAGACCACGTTGAGCATTCCGCGAGGTCACTTCCGTCTCTCTCCCTCCACGCCGGGTAACCTCGCCGATACCCGGAGTTCAGAAGTGGCGATATCCCGCACACCCTGACCGCCGGTCACCGAGGTTCTAATGGCGGACACCGTATTACCCGTCCGCCGTCACCCGCGCAGGACACCCGCAACCGGCCATCCACGTGCCGGTTGCGGCCGGAGACCTAACCCGCAGCGGTACAGCTTCGTCAGCGGTAGGGCTCACACAGTGATACGGTCGGATGCGGATGCCGTAGCAGCCGATTACTGAGCGTGTGCGGGTAGATTTGTGGTCGTGTCCTCCATATCGCTCACGATCGCGGCATCGACGGGGGTAGAATTGCTTCCCCGCAACGGCACTTCGCGGATTACCCAGGTGACCGCAATCGCAAGAAGTACGAACACGGCAGCCCATTGAAAAACCGTGTGGATACCGTTGGTCACAGCCTGCTGGTAGGCCTCGCGCACCGCTGCGGGCAATTTCTCCACAAGCGCGGGAGTCAGCTGACCTCTGGTCAGTTGCCGACCCGCACCGACGCCGAGCCGATCGGTGAGAGTGCCCTTCAGATGCTGCGAATAGAGAGTGCCGAGCAGTGAGACACCAAGCGAACCACCGATGGTGCGGAACAAGGTGGCCGCGCCGCTGGCCGCGCCGAGATGGCGGCGTCCGACACTGTTCTGAACGACAAGCATGGTGCTCTGCATGAGTAGGCCCATGCCAACGCCAAGAACAATCATGAACAGGGAACTGGTAGCCCGGCCGGTGTGCAGACCCAAGGTGGCGAGTAGGCCCAGCCCGGTGGCCATGAACACCGACCCGATGATCATCAGTGCCCGGTAGCGGCCGGTACGGGTGACGATCTGGCCGCCGAGCAGGGATGTGAGCAGTATCCCGCCCATGAGGGGCAGCAACAGGATCCCGCTGCTGGTGGCCGAGCTACCCTGCACGTTCTGCTGGTACTGCGGGAGGAAGGTCACCGCTCCGAACATCGCGAGCCCGGTGAAGAATGCGAGCACCGTGGCCGCGCTGAAGTTGCGGCTGTGGAACATGTCCAGCGGCAGGATCGGGTCGGCAACCTCGCGCTCGACCCGATAGAACGCGGCGAGTGCCAGGGCCGTCACCACGGCCAGGCCCACGATGGGCGCTGATGACCAGGCGAACTCGGTACCGCCCCAGCTTGCCAGCAGGGTCAAGGCCGAGATGCCGACACCGAGTAGAGCAGCGCCCGACCAGTCGATCGACACCCGCTCACGACGTCCGGGCAGATCCATGGTCACAGCGATCACCACCAGAGCCAGCACACCGAGCGGTAGGTTGACGTAGAAGGCCCACCGCCAGCTCAGATGGTCGGTCAGGAAGCCCCCGAGCAGCGGGCCGCCGATGAAGGCGACCGGCATCACCGCGGCCATCATGCCCTGGTAACGGCCCCGCTCCCGGGGTGGCACCAGATCGCCGATGATGGCCATCGCGCCCACCATGAGACCACCGGCGCCCAGACCCTGAACCCCCCGGAAACCGATCAGCTGACCCATGTCCTGCGACAGTCCGGACAGCGCCGACCCGACCAGGAAAACCACGATCGATGCCATGAATACGTTCTTGCGGCCGTAGAGGTCACCGACCTTGCCCCATACCGGAGTCGACACGGCGGTGGCCAGCGTGTAGGCGGTGACGACCCACGACAGATGAGCCAGCCCGCCCAGTTCGCCGACGATGGTAGGCATCGCGGTACCCACGATGAGGTTGTCGAGGATCGCCAACAACATGGCGATCATCAGCCCGCTCATCACGGTGTAGATCTCACGGCTGGTCCGTACCTGGTCGGTCGCCCGGCATATCTCGACCGACGCCGTCTCCTCTGTCATCGCAGCCTCCGCCGACCCTGTAACCTAACTAGCCGACCGGCTAGTTACTTGCCCGACGCTAGACTAACAGCTACTTGCCCGTCGTCAAGTAAGCTTCAGCGAGCGACGTCAGGAGGCATGGCGACCATGGACGAGCGCCGCACCGGCACCCGGGACCAGATCCGGTCGGTTGCCCTTGAGCTGTTCGCCGAGCAGGGCTACGACAAGGCCTCGCTACGGGAGATCGCCGAGCGACTGGGAGTGACCAAAGCTGCGCTCTACTACCACTTCAAGACCAAAGAGGAGATCCTCGTCAGCATCCTGCGGGACCTCCTCGCCGAGGTTGACGACCTGGTGCGCTGGGGACAGGCTCAACCCACCTCCGCCGCAACCCGTCAAGAAGTGCTGCGCCGTTACAGCCGTCTGCTCTCTACCCGCGACGTCCAGATCACCCGTTTGTTGCAGGAGAACCAGTGCTCGATCCGAGCGCTGCCCATCGGCGCGGAGATGCACGAGCACCTCGGCCAGCTGACCCAGGTACTCGCCGACGCCGATCTGCCGCTGGTCGATCAGATGCGAGCACGACTGTCCCTGATCGCCCTGCACGTCGGGGTATTCGTGACCCGGGACCTCGCCGCCAGCGAGCAGGACCGCCGTGATGCCGCCCTGCGAATCGCCATCGAACTGGCCAACGGCTGACCGCAAGCCGGTCCGCCGGTTTCTCAATCATTCTTCATGATTGTCCACCCATACCCAACCCGCCATGGTTGCTTGTCGCAAGCTGCCGCGCCGGTGGCCCGGTATCCAGCCCAGGGGACCAGCAGCCGCACCAGGACGCACGTCCGGATCATCATGGCGGGGGTCGCAAGGTGCGTGACCGGTCCCGACAGGGGGTTGCTGTGCCAGGATCCGGTATGGTGCGTTTCCCGGTGTCGATCAAAGACCTCACCCCCGAGCTCCTGACCAGTCTGTTGGGTAAAATCCATCCGGACGTTGTTGTCGAGCAGGTGGACCTTGTCGGAGCAACACGGATCGGCCTTGCCACCGAGACTGGCGAGAAGGCCTCGACCGCGGACCGGTTGACTCTTGGGCTCCGCTACGTTGCAGGACGCGACGGCGGGCTGCCCGCACGGATGTTCCTCAAGACCCTGCTGGTGGAGGACGATCAACAGAGCCTGCCGCGGGCCGCCCCCGCGATGTATCGGACCGAAATCGGCTTCTACCAGGAGGTCCGTCCCCAGCTGGATGTGGAGGCCCCCCGGATGTTCGCCGGGGATCTCGATGAGGAGACCGGGCGGTTCGTCGTCCTGATAGAGGACCTTTCCCTCCAGGAGGCGACATTCCCCAACGCGCTCGGATCGCTGAGCCCCGAGCAGGCGGCAGCTCTGCTGTCCCAGCTCGCCCGGGTGCACGCACGCTACTGGTCGAGTCCCGACCTTCACGAGATCTTCCCCTGGCTGGAGACACCGGACTCGGGAGAGACCATGGAGTTTTTCCGGATCACGGGCCGCCGGATCTTCGACAAACAGCTGCGACTCGACTGGAAGTCCGAGATCGTCGCGGCACTGGACCGCCCCCGCGACGAGATCTGGGACGCCCTGTGGAAACTCCAGAAGCTCATGGAGAAGCAGCCGCAATGCCTGCTACACGGCGACGCCCACGTCGCCAACACCTATCTCCTGCCCACTGGGGGCGGGCTGCTGGACTGGCAGTTCTGCAAGGCCGGTAGCTGGGCCCACGACGTTGCCTACCTGATCGTGACCGCGCTCGCCCCCGAACACCGCCGGGCCTTTGAGCGGGACCTGATCGCCGGCTATCTCGACGAACTGCGCCGTCATGGCGTCACGCCGCCCGGGGCCGATGAGGCCTGGCTCCTCTACCGGCAGAACATCGTGTGGGGGGTCGTGGTGGGCTGGGTGATGACGCCACCCACCCATCACGGCCAAGCCCTGATCAGCGCCAACCTGGAGCGATGCGTGACCGCTGCCACCGACCTGGGATCCTTCGCAGCCGTCGGGTGACCGCGGTCACCCGACGGCACAGCCACCGCAACCATGCCACCCGGACCGGACGCCGGTAACCGGCCGGGCTGTGCAACGATAGCGATCGTCAGGTGATCGACGACGTCCATCCGATCTCCTCTTCCGGGATACCTCCTGGGAACCGCCGGACGCGGGATTGATAGAAAGGCGGCGATGTCCGTATACCCGTCACCCGCCGACTGGCGCGACCTGTGGATCTACTTCCTACTCGTCGATCGCTTCAACAACCCCTCCCGTCCACCGGCCAGCCGGTGGGACGACCCCTACGGCGAGTTCCAGGGCGGCAGTTTCGACGGAGTGACGGCTCAGCTCGATTTCCTCCGCGATCTCGGCGTCGGTGCGATCTGGCTGTCACCTGTACTACAGAACGTGCAGGCTCTCCCCGGCACCTACCACGGTTACGGGATTCAGAACTTCACCCGGGTCGAGCCACGGTTCTGCGCCGATCCCGACCGGGCTCGCCTGGACGCCGGCTACGGCGACGCCCAGCTGCGGACCCTGATCGACGCGGCGCACGCCCGTGGCCTGTACGTAATCCTCGATATCATCCTCAACCATACCGGTGACGTTTTCGACTATGACGGTTTCGGCGGCGAGGCACCCTGGCGGGATGACCCGCCCTATCCGGTCCACTGGCGGGGAGCGGACGGTCAGCCCAACCCGAACTGGTCGTCGCCTCCGGTCGAAGTAGACCCGGCCGCCGCCGTGCATCCGGTTGGCCTGCGCGGCAACGAAGCCTTCCGGCGGCGCGGCAACGCCTTCGGCGCGCCCGGCCACGAC
Source organism: Frankia sp. Cppng1_Ct_nod (assembly GCF_920656135.1). Classification (NCBI taxonomy): domain Bacteria; kingdom Bacillati; phylum Actinomycetota; class Actinomycetes; order Frankiales; family Frankiaceae; genus Frankia; species Frankia sp. Cppng1_Ct_nod. The sequence goes on from NZ_CAKKTK010000022.1 coordinate 35,551, forward strand.
CCGGCTGCCGCCGGCGACTTCTTCACCCTGAAGGAGCTGGTCACCGATCGGCAGGAGAACGGCCGATACCCGGTGCGCGACACGCTCATCGCCTGCTATGCCGATATCATCCGGCGCTTCGACGTCGACGGATTCCGTATCGACACCCTCATGTATGTTGAAGCCGACTTCGCGCGAACCTTCGGTAACGCTATGCGGGAGCACGCGGCCGCGTACGGCAAGAAGAATTTTTTCACCTTCGGTGAGGTGTACGCCGACGAGCAACGCATAAGCGGCTACGTCGGCCGTCACACCAATACCGGAGGCGATCTCGTTGGCGTTGATGCCGCCCTTGACTTCCCCGTGTTCTATGTACTTCCACGGATGGCGAAGGGTCAGGCAGCTCCTTCAGCCCTGGTCGAGACGTTCCGACTGCGCCGCCAGCTCGAAGAGAACGTCATCAGCAGCCACGGTGACGCCAGCCGCTATTTCGTGACCTTCCTCGACAATCACGACCAGCCCAGCCGCTACCACTACCGGGACCCGGCTGATCCCGACCTCTACGACCCGCAGCTTTCCCTTGGCCTCGCGTCCCTCATGGCCCTCCAGGGAATCCCGTGCGTCTACTACGGCACCGAGGCGGGACTGCATGGCACCGGTAACTCTCCGGAGGCGGTCCGGGAAGCCTTGTGGGGATCTTCCAAGGCATTCGATCTCGCTCAGCCGGCCGCCGTGACCCTCCGCCAGCTGTCCGAACTGCGCATGGAGAACGCGGCGCTGCGCTACGGCCGCCAGTACTTCCGCCCGGTGTCCGGCGACGGCATCCACTTCGGGCTGTCCCCCTACCCGGGCGGTTGGCTGGCATGGTCACGAATCCTTGCCGACACGGAGATCGTCGTAGCTGCGAACACCCACACCACCGAACCGTGGACAGGACACGTCCTGGTCGACTCGACCCTGATCAGCACCGAGGCTCCACCGCGACTGCTGTACAGCAACCAGCCCACACCTACGTTCCCACAACAGTCGACCAACCGCCCAGCCGGTACCGTCACCGTCGATGACGGCACCGGCATCAGTGGTGGTCCGATCCGCACGGTCGCCGTGACACTCGCTCCCATGGAGGTGCAGGTCTTCACGACCGCACCGCCTGGCTGATCGGCCGGATCTGCCTGTACTGATCAGCCGCCGTCAGCCCCGGGCCTCCGCGGCCGTGTCGCAGCTATTTGCAACTCCGGCCGACGGTGGTTGGGATCTTTCGTGAGGACGGTGCGGTCAGCATCCCGGACATGGCCTCGATCAGATCGGTGACCAGGTCGTCGGGGTCGTCCAGGTCGTCCAGGTCGTCGGGGTCGTCGGGGTCGTCGGGGTCGTCGGGGTCGTCGGCCGAGGGAACGGCAGCGGTATCCGGATCAGGGACGGGCATGGGACCGCCCGCGGGGCTGACGACCTGGCTGGTGACCGCGGGTTCCGGCTCGGCGGGCAGCGAGCACTCATAGTCGGCAAGCGCAGCAATGGCCATCCGCATGGCAAGGTGGAAACGGCGCCGGAAGACCGGTTCGGGCAGAGCGGGAAGAGCCTGGCGCAGAATGCTCCGGGCTTGGCGGAACGTGGAGTCGGTCCCGGTTCCGGCACGCCGGACGTACTGGTCGCGCACGTGGTCCGCCTGAAGGCGGGCCAGGAAACTGATGTAGTGGCAGTGCCCGACCAGCTCCGCCAACGGCCTCACGATGACCTCGATCGTTGCCCGTACCGTCACCTCTGCCGCGATTTCGGCCGCGGACCCGACCCGACCCTCCGGAAGAGCCCCCACCGGCCACGCCGCAGCTCCATGGGTAGCCGCGGCCTGAGCGAGGAGCTCCGCCCGCCGCGCGTTGAGCATGGTTGCACGATGCCCGAAGATCGCTTCGAGAAGTCGGTCCTTGTTACCGAAGTGGTACTGGGCCGCGCCGGTGTTATGGCTTCCCGCGGCGGCCGCGATCTCACGTAGCGACACTGCGTCGATGCCGCGCTCCGCGAACAGGCGCTCGGCAGTCGCGATCAGGGTATCGCGGGTGATCCGTCCCCGTTCGTAGCCACCCCGTCGCCCCTTCGTGTCACGGTTGCCGGTCGCGATCGGGACGCTCACCCGTCCAGTGTGACGGATCGGCCGCCTGGTCGGCCCGGCATACGGCCGCCCGAAACCTCTTTCCGCAATCTGGCACATACGCTTTAATTCTGGATGTCGGCTTGACTCCGTGATCGACCTCGGACCATCGGTCGATCAGGCCGGCGTTTACAGATCATGCCTGGAGGAGAGAAGTCCGTGGTGCTTCTGCGAGGCGCGAAGGTTGTCGACGGCACCGGTGGACCGGCCCGAGCCGCCGATGTCATGGTTGAGGGCACGCGGATCACCGCCGTCGGCGAGCCGAACTCGGTAGCCGTCGGGGACGATGTGGTGGACCTCAACGGCCTTGTGCTGGCGCCGGGGTTCATCGACGTCCACACCCACTACGACGCACAGGTGCTGTGGGACCGGGACCTCACCCCGTCGTCCTGGCACGGCGTGACCACGGTCATCATGGGCAACTGCGGCTTCGGGATCGCACCGACCCGCCCGGACGCGCGAGGGACGATCGCGCGGACCCTGGAGAACGTCGAAGGAATGTCCCTGGAGGCGTTGGCCGCCGGCATCCCGTGGACGTTCGAGACGTTCCCCGAATACCTCGACGCGGTTGAACGGGACGGTATCCGGCTCAACGTCGGAGTCATGATCGAACACACCCCGTTACGGCTCTACGTCCTCGGGAACGAGGCCACCGAGCGTGCCGCGACCGACTCGGAGATCGACCGGATGCGCAGGCTGGTGGCGGAGGCACTGGATGCCGGTGCGGACCGGCTGGTCGCCCGCAGCCACGGCGTCGATGCCGTTTGGGTCAACGGCACGCGGACGCGGGTGGACGGCAAGGACATCGACGGCGTGCGCAGCGCAACGCTGATCCGCCGGACCAACGCCTGAACCCGGTCGAATCCAACAGTGGAGGTTCCATGACCGTCGAAATCCCACCGATCATCTCCGTGGACGACCACGTGGTCGAACCGCCACACCTGTGGCGGGAATGGCTACCCAGCAGATACCAGGACTCGGGCCCGCGCATCGTACGTGCGCCCTACGAGATGGTTCCGGAGAACGGGTGGCCGTTCCGGATGGCGACCAGCGGTCCGGAGACCGACTGGTGGGTGTACGAGGACCTGCGCTACGCCATCGTGGTTGGAATGGCATCCGCGGGCAGGAAACCGGAGGAAATCGGCAAGGAGCCCGTCGGGTACGACCAGATGCGGCCGGGATTCTACGAGCCCAAGGCGCGTCTGGCAGACATGGACATCAATCACGTGGAACGGTCGCTGTGTTTCCCGACGTTCCCCAGATTCTGTGGCCAGACCTTCCACGAGGCCGCCGACAGGGATCTCGCGCTGGCGTGTATACACGCCTATAACAACTGGATGGTCGAGGAATGGTGCGGTGACAGCGGAGGCAGACTCATCCCGCTGTGCCTGATCCCGCTGTGGGACGCCAAACTCGCCGCCGCCGAAGTACGCCGCAACGCCGCCCGTGGCGTGCGCGCGGTCGCCTTCAGCGAACTGCCGGCAAAGCTCGGCCTACCCAGCCTGCACGACACCGAACGACGGTGGGACCCCTTGTTCAGAGCATGCGAGGAGACCGGAACGGTACTGTGCATGCACATCGGGTCGTCATCACAGTTCCTCACCACCTCCGCGGACGCACCGACGAGCGTACGCATAGCAATCACAGCGGTGAACTCCCAGATGGCAATGGCGGACTGGCTGCTGTCCGGTGTGCTTGCGCGGTTCCCCACCCTCAAGGTCGCATTCTCGGAAAGCCAGATCGGGTGGATGCCGTACCTGTTCGAGCGCGCCGACCGGGTCTGGCGGATGGGTAACGCGGCGTCCGGCCTGCCGCCGGAGATAACCGAACCGCCCAGTAGCTATGTTGCCGGCCGGGTCTTCGGCTGCTTCTTCGAGGACGACTTCGGGCTCGCCAGCCGCCACGCCATCGGCGTCGACCAGATCACCTTCGAAAGCGACTACCCTCACCAGGACACCACCTGGCCGAACACCCGCGCCTATGCCGAGCACGCGATGAAGGAACTTCCCTCCGAGGACATCGACAAAATCGTTCGGACGAACGCGATCCGGATGCTCGAACTCCCACCGAGCCTTCCCGGATAGTTACCGCACAGGTGAGTCACCATGGTGGCGCTCCGGTTCGGGCAGCACCGGTTTCGGGCAGCAGCTGAACGATCGGGACATGCCAGGTGAGGGTGGTACCGGTGCCGTCCTTGCCCGGTCCGAACTCCATCCGTCCGCCGAGGTCGAGCGCGCGGCGCCGCAGGTTCGCAAGCCCGCCGGCCCGGGGTGCCCGACCGGGTCCTCGCCCGTTGTCGTGGACCTCGACCAGAACGTCGTCACCGGTGACCCTGATCAGGACGCCGATGCCGTCGGCGTGGGCATGGCGGGCGATGTTGGCAACGGCCTCACGAAGGGCAGCCAGTAGATGCGGGCGTATCGACTCGGGAATACCGTGATCGATCGGCCCCTCCAGCCGGATCTTCGCCGTGCGCCCCAGATGGTCCTCGGCCTGGGCGACGATCCGCTGGATCTCGGTCCGCAGATCCACGCCGGTGGTCGGAGGCCGCAGCGAGAAGATCGTTCGACGGATCTCCTCAATCGTCTCGTCGAGTTCGTCGACCGCCGCGACCAGGCGTACGCCTGGCTGGCCCTCGACGAACCTGGCCAGTCCCTGGAGCTGAAGACCGGTCGCGAACAGCCGCTGGATGACGACGTCGTGCAGGTCCCGGGCGATGCGGTCGCGGTCCTCGAAGACGGCGAGCCGTTCACGGTCCCGCTGAACCCGGGACAGTTCGATGGCCAGCGCCGCGTCGTTCGCGAACGCGGCAGCCATCTCCAGGTCGGCCGGGGCGAACGGGGCGGCGTCCGGACCGTTGCCGAGGACGAGCACTCCCAGCGGTTCTCCGGCCACCACCAGAGGAAGAATCATGAATGTGCTGATGGACAGCCCCTGGACAGGTGCCGCGAACAGGCCCCGGTCCTGTTCCACGTCGTCGATGCGGACGGCACGTCCGGTCCGCATGGTGTCGGCGTACCGGGTGGCGCCGGCCCCAAGAACGAATCCGCGGAGTTTTTCGGGATCGGCGTCCAGCCTCGGCGCGACCTCGGCCACCGCAACTGCCAGATCACCTGATTCGGTGGGTACCGCGATGACACCGATGTCGGCGCCGGTGACCTCCCTACCCCGGCTGGCGACCAGTCCGAGAGCGGCCTGAGGCTCCGCGACGAACAGTAACGCGGCGGTGATCTCGGCTGTCGCCGTGAGCCATGCCTGGCCGCGTTTCGTCTCCTCGTAGAGCCGGCGGACCTCCCGCTCGGACCGGTCCCGTTCAATGGCTGCGGCGAGCACGTTCGCCACCGACTGGACGAAGTGTGCCTCGTCCCGGGTGAACCGGCGTGGTGTCGTACTGTGAGCGGCAAGGACACCGAAGGCGCGTCCAGACCCACCGATGCGCGCTCCCACGGTGGCGCCTACCCCACCCGTCCGCAGCCATGGCTCGATCCCGATTTCCGGCCTGCTGGCAAGGTCGTTGACCACCACCGGCTGTTCTCCCGTCAGGACCATGCCGGCCAGCGAAGTAGCCGCGATCGAGACGGGCCCGACGGATGCCGGGCCGGCCGGCCGACCGACACATGCCCGAGCAACCAGAACACCCGCCTGGTCCGCGGACAGCGGATCACACTCGAAAAGATCGCATAGCGGGACTTCGAGTGTTGACGCGACCAGCCTGACAGCCTCGCCCAGCAGGGTCGACACGTCGAGCCCGGACAACGCACGCTGACCGAGCCCGGCCAACCCCGCCTGCTGGCGTTCAGCCCTGCGAAGGTCGGTGACCTCCGTCAGGATCAGCGCCAGCAGGGTCCCGCCCTGATGAACGAACGGAACCACCGACGCCCGCAGCGAGCGGCTTGGCCCGGAGCCCGGGTTCAGGTCGAGGTCGCCGAGTTGGGGCTGGTTCGTCCGCAACGCGACCGCGGCAAGGCCCCACTCGCCTCCGAGCTGACGTCCCTCGCCATCGGCCGGCCGCAGCACCTCGAAAAGTTCCTCGAGCGCGTCGCCCACCTGCTGCGACATGCCGAGCATCCGGTCGACGATCTCTGACTTCCGCCGTACCCGCAGAGCGTGATCATAAATGATCACCCCTATGGGTAACTCGTCCAGGCGGGCGCCCTGAGACATCAGCTCGAGCAGGACCGTGTGCTCACTGAGCGCCTCCGCACTGCGCCGGGAGTCAGTGATGTCCACAATCGTTCCGGCGTTTCCGACCACTTCGCCGGACGCGTCACGCAGGACATTGGCCCGGATCTGCACCCACCGGTAACTCCCGTCACGGGTACGGTACCGGGTCTGGTGCTGGCGGTGATCGGCTCCTCCGGCAACCGCCACCATGAACAACGCGACCATGCGCTCGAGTTCGTCGGGGTGGACGTGGTCGAGAAAACCCGTGCCGAGACTGGAACCGATCTCGAATCCGGTCAGTGTCGTCCAGGCTCGGTTCAGGTACGTCCACCGGCCCTCCGCATCGGTTCGGAACACCACCTCGCTGAGGGTGTCCAGCGCTGGAGGCAGGCCGAGACCACCATCCTGACCAGCACAACCTGCCGATCCCTCACCATGGTCGGCTGAGCCCTCACCGCCGCGACCGGTGTCGGCCGCGTCCGTGGATCCATCCAGCGCGGAATCACCCGACAGAGACATTGCGCAGCACCGTTCCCAACCTCATGTATGGATGTCGGGGATATCTTTTCCGATCTGCGCCCAGTCGCACAGGGAGCACCCGCGAGCAATCCGACCGCGGTGAGTTCGGCGCTCGGCGCTCCCACGAGCCGTCGATGCCAACACGAACGGAAGGTCACGGTTGACGTTGACGTCCACACCAAGAAGAAGATCATCGATATTGGAGGCCCGGAGTCGTCCGCGGCGCTGAACGCGACCTGCCATGCGTGCGACACCTGACTGTCCCCCGCGCGGCGTACCAGGACAGGTCCAGGACCCTTCCGCCGGCCCCACTTCGGGAGGGTGTCCCGAAGTGGGGGACGTCCGGAGAATCCTGTTATTCCGGTCCCATTTCCCTCAGCCGTGTCTCCACGTACCGCGCGCTGTGCTTCGTCTTGTCGACGATCCGTTGCACGAGGTCGTTGAGGTTCTCGGCGGTGTCGATGTCGGCGGAGCCGACCTGCCCGAACTGATCGAGAATCTGATACCGGAGCTGCGCCCAGTTGTCCCGCAGCTGCCGCTCCTGTCGCAACCGTTCCGCTTCGACCGACTGGAGGTCGGGCTGCACCGCGAGCTGCGGCAGGTTCGCCCGGCGGACCGAGCGCCGGGTCAGGCCCTCCCGCTGCTTGCTGCCCAGCCGAAGTGCGGCTTTCGCATCACCCGGCGCGCTCCAGGTTTCCATCTTTCCGGTCACCGGATCGAAGAAACCCAGGTAGCCTCCTGGATTGACGCCGAAGGACTGCAGGGTCCGGCCGTTGTGTGCACGGCCGAGAAAATCGTTGCGCGCGCCGACCTGCTCGCCCGGAGTGAAGTACGGCGGGAGGACGAAGTTCGACATGTCCACGCCATCGACCTTGTACGTCTCGCCCTGCACGGCATCGCACATCTCGTACCAGTGCATCACCCACCGATTCGGGTCAGCGGGGTGCGGACCGGCGGCCAGCTTGTTCACGTTGGCGTCACCGATCAGCTCCAGCGCCTCGTGGGAGAGGGTGACGCTGTACGGCTCATCGAGCTGATCGGCGAGCTCCGTGAAGACGAAGCCGAAAGGCAGGCCGGCGTTGTTCTCTGCGTGAAAACCAATCACACCCGGGACGTCAGCCTTGTTCCACAAATACAAGATCGCGTCACCGCGAAGCTCCGGTGGCTTCTCGCGGTCGGGCTGGGCGCTCGCCCGGCCCTCCAGCCGGAGCACCGCGGACTGGCCCCAGTAAGGGTAGAAGTCATCGGCGATCTGCCTGTTGACCGCCCGCACGACGTTCAGAACCTCCTCGTCATTCTTGCCGGACATGTTCAAGAGCGAAATCTGCACTGAAACTCCCGAGAAGACACGATCGCCGAACACTTACAATCCTCCGAGGTCGCCCAGACGAAACGACTCCGGACTACCGGCCGGCCATATAGCCGGGATACCCGGTCGCTGGCGCGTCTATGAAGACATAGGCGAACGATCGGACCTCCGGTCCCGCACCGACCTACCGGTGGCGACAATCACGGGATTGCTGTGCCGACTCCAACTGGCCTGCCGGTCACCGTAGCAGGGTTCAGCGAAGCCAGCTCGGCGTGGACGGCCGGAACGAACGGATTGACCCGCCATGGCCCACCGATATCGGTATCCTGCCGTTCGAACGCCGACCCGGCATTGTCGGCGGGTCGCAACCACGACCGGGCGGAGTCGGAGTCGGAGTCGGAGTCGGCGAGTAACGCGCACGGGTCCTGTCATCCGATTCTGGATTTCACGTGAAAGAGCAGGCGCAACCGGAGGCAAGCCCCCTTCCCGTGAGCGACTGCACGGATGCTCACTGACCCGGGTAGAAGACCCGGGTCGGCCCCAGAGACGGCGGACGAGCCGCCCGGACAGCGATGCCCAGCCGCGAGCTACCCAGGGCGCCGCCAGCTGTGCCCGTCTCCCACCTTCCTCTCGGGACGTGGCACCTCTCGCAACGTGGCGCGACATCACCGCCTGGATGAGGTGGGGTTGTCCCCACCTCGAGGACGGCGGCGTGCAGGACGGAGCGCCTCGGACCGGCCTTGATGAGGTCACGAAAGATGCCGCCAACCGGGTCCGTGTCGCAGAATGCGTCGGACGCGGTTGGCGGCAGGGAGCCGGCCCATCTTGTCGAGTTTGTCGAGTGGCCGGGCAGCCGGGCAGCCGGGCAGCCAGGCACCTTCGTTGGCCGAAGGCGACGCGATCGCGATTTTTCTCACGCCGCCGGATGCCCCGAGCCCCTCCGGATTCCCACAGCCGGCATGGGAACCCCGTTTACGCGTGCTGCGAGCGGATGGCGGAGATCTGCGGCGCCCGACGGGGGCTGTACTGGTAGTTGGTGACGAGGCTGACCGCGAGAACAGCCGCACCACCGGCAATGTAGAAGGCGGACAGGCCGCCGTCGGTATCGGTGAAGGCAAGCGCGAACGGCGCGAGGACGAGCAGCGCGGATGCGAGGTAGTCGCCTGCCGAATGCACCTGGAAGGGCAGCACCTTGACGACACCGAGCGGGTAGCGGGTGAGCATGCTCACCACGGCAACCACGGTTCCGACCGTGACGCCGGTCGCCACGGCCACCGACGAACCACCGGCCGCAAGCGGAACAATGATCAGCAGTGCCGCGACAGCATAGTCTGCGATGGCGTGAAACCATGCGGGCAGGAAACGAACGAGGGACATTGTGGAACCTCCGGGAAGATGGTCTGGCCGTTGGAGTACCCGCCTGTTGTTCGTTCCCGGGTCCCGCCTGGATGGGTCCCTGGACGGATTTGTTGTGTTGATTTTTTCTTTGATCGACTAAGGTGGACGGACAGGTCGTCGCCCGCTCCGCCTGCCCGGTAGGCATAAATCGGCACGGGTCGGCACAGGTCGGTTGCGCATTCGGGCCAGGTATGCGAACGGCTCAGGTACGTACTCAGGTACGTAGCGGTGCGCGGACGAGTGGAGAGGTGGTGGGCCGCGTCGAACCACCGGGTGGCTCCGCGGTGACAGCTACGAACCGGGTGTCACCGACGTCGCCCAGCAAACGGTCGACGGCGACGACGTCACCGCCGGCAATGCCTGCCGAACGTACCCGGGTCGCTCCGACCAGCCAGAACTGGTAGACCCGACCGTCGGGAAGCGTGGGCAGGTCCCGCGCCGAGACCAGGGCGCTGTCGCCGACCGCCACAACGGCAACGGTTCCGCCTCCGACAAGTGGCATGGATGCGGATCTGGTCAGCGCGGCGGACGCGAGGGCACTCAGACTGTCGGCACGGTGCCGCGCGCTGTCCAACTGCTGGTACTGGTCGGCCACGGTGACACCGAGTGCGACACAGACCACCACGACCGAGACGGCGGCAGCCGTCACCGGGCGCCGCCGAAGGGGCCGGTCCTGCCGCATACTCCGGTGGCTCCGGTGGCTCCAGCGGCTCCAGCGGCCGTTCGCGAGGGGATCCGGGACCGCCGGCGCCGGGACCTGCGCCGGGACCTGTTGGGTGGACGCGATCTGCCCCAGCACCGCCGAGCGCAGCGGGCGGGGAGGCTCCTCGACGACGGGGTCGGCCAACGCCGAGGCTGCGGCCCTCAACCCGGCTACCTCCTGCGAGCAGTTTCCGCACACGGCCAGGTGTCGCTCCACCAGCGTCCGCTCGTCGTCGTCCAGGGCGTCGAGGGCGTATGCACCGGTCAGCACATGGACGTCCGGGGGGCTCATCGTCCGATCCCCAGGCAGTCGCGCAGCCGGATCAGGCTGTCGCGCATCCTCGTCTTCACCGTTCCTACCGGGACCTTCAGCAGTTCCGCGACTTCCCGGTAGGTGTACCCGCGGTAGTAGGCCAGGGTGATGGACTGACGCTGAAGCGTGGTGAGTCCATTGAGGCACTGGCGCAGATGTTCGTGTTCGAGCCGTGCCTCGACCTGTTCGACCACATCGTCGAACCCGTCGAAGTCACGGTAGTCGAGTATGGCGACTCGACGCTCACGTTCGGTCGCTGCCTGCGATGAACGGACGCGGTCAACGGCCCGGCGGTGCGCGAGCGTGTACACCCAGGCCGACGCGCTGCCCTTGGCCGGTTCGAAACGGGCGGCAGTCCGCCAGACCTCGACGAAAACCTCCTGGGTCACTTCCTCCGACTGCGCCGGGTCCCGCAGGACACGTCGGACGAGCCCGAACACCCGGGACGCGAGCAGATCGTAGAGCGCGGCGAACGCATCGGAGTCACCGCGTCCGGCGCACTGCAGGAGATCGTCCGCGTGCGCCGTGAAGCCCGCCGCGGAACCGCAGGAGCCCACGGGCGCAGGGCGGAGTACGCGGCCTGGGTTCTCGTTACCTCGCATTGACTCCCGTTTCTCGCCCGTGAGGGTAATCCCGGAACTGTGCCGTTGTTCAGACCGCGGAACGCGGGGCCGGAATGAGCCCGGACGGTCAGAGCAGAAGGTGCGGGACGCCACGCAACACCAGGCTCAGGCCACCGACGAGGACGACCACCCCGGTTGCCACGGGCAACCAGCGCAGAACCGCGCCGAGTCGGGAACCGTCGCGGCGGGCCACCCGCGCGTCCAACAGGCGTTTGCTCCGCGAGAGCATCCCGCCGATCCCGACCAGAGTGGTGGCCATCCCCGCCCCGTAGAGCAGTACGAGCAGTACGCCGAACCAGGCCCGGTGCAGCGCGATCGCGCCGACCAGCACGACCAGCGCGGACGGGCTGGGAACGAGCCCCCCGACGAGCCCCATGGTCACCAGGCTGCGGGTTGGCACTCCAGGCGCCGGAAGCACATGGGTGTGGGGCCGCGCGCCATGCGTGTGGGTGAGTACGAGCGGCTGTCGGCGAACCGGCGACCGGCGGCGGGTCGCAATCGCCGTCGCGGTACCGGACGAACGCCCCATGGCGGGATAACTCCCGGCGGGAAGGTCCGCGACGGCGAGGCGGGCAGCTGCCAGCGGCCGCCTGGTCCGGTGGCGGACATGGTGGTGGCCTTTGTCGCCGTGGTGATGGTGGTGATGGTCACCATGGTCGTGGCCATGAGCACCGTGGTCATGAGCACCGTGGTCGGCATGGGTGTGGTCGGCATGGTCGTGCTCCGGGTGGACGGCTGCGCGCCCGGATCCGTAGGCGGACCGGCGGCGGGCCAGCGCCGCGCGCAGCAGACCGGCGCCCATCACCAGCAGCAGAACACCGCTGATCACGTTGAGCCACGGATAGAAACGTTCGGGTGCGAACGTGGTCGACAGGGACAGCGCGACGCCCAGCAGCAGCACACCGACGGTGTGGGTGGCGGTCACGGTCAGGCCGATGAGGCCGACCTGGCGCAACGTCCCCCGTTCGCTGACCAGGTAGGCGGCCATCATGGTCTTGCCGTGGCCCGGGGCGAAGGCATGCGCCGCGCCGAGAACGAGCGCGAGCCCGGCGGCGAACAGCGCGAAGCCGAGGGTGAGCGAGTGGCGTCCGACCAGGTTGGTGAAGGCTGCGGTGAGACCGTCGGCACCGCGTCGCTGCGGACTGTCCGACACCGCTGCGCCCCGCAGGTCCTCCGCGGCGAGCGGATCGGCGATCGCCGGGCCTCCGCCGTGTACCCGCAGCGTCGCCGTCTGCCTGTGTACAGGGCTGGACAGCAGGTCAGCCGGGTAGTCCGTCAGCAGTCGGCTCGGCGACCGGTCCGGCACATCTCGCTGGACGATGGTCGTCCGGTCACCGAAGGCGACAATCTCCTTCCAGCCGATCCGGTCGGTGAACGCCTGGGACGAGAAGGAGACGGAGCCGCTTTCGGCCGGCCGAGCCGCGGTGTAGCGGCAGACGACGCGCAGCGTGGGCAGGCCGGCAGTGCCCGGTCGAAGCTGTGCCGAGGAGTTCGACAGGACGAGCGCCTGACGCGCTTCGCCGACGGACAGCGTCAACGCGGGGGTGAGGCCGACGCACTCGCCTCGTGACCACTGTTCGGGGCCGACCAGGTCGAGTGCCTGACGTGTCTGCTGGGTGGGAATCTCGGCCATGTCGATGATGAGGTCGACCAGCACCTCGTCCGGTTGGATGCGCAGCACACTGGCGGTGTTGACGCTGAGGTTGCCGAGCGGGTGGGCGTTTGCGGCGGTGGCTGGGAGAAGGACGACTCCGGCCACCACGGTCACCGCGGCCACCCGGGCCAGGATGCGTCGCCCGGCGCGGCGGCCCCGGTTCGCGGCGGAGGCCGCGACGAGGTTCACGGTGGAGTTCACGAAAGAGATCACGGAAGAGATCACGCGGCCTTCTCCAGATCGGCTAGCAGCGCCTTCGCCCGCGGCACGTGATAGGCGGAGAAGTGTGGGTTGAGTGCGAGCGCGGCCCGCAGGTCACCGATCGCCTGAGCCGGCCGGCCGGCCGCGGCCTCGATCACGCCAAGGTGGTAACGCAACAGGGCATTGCGGGTGCCCAGCCGCAGGGCGGAGCGGGCATACGGCAATGCCTCGGCGTCCCGACCGGCAACGTGCAGGGCCCAGGCGTAGGCATCCGCCACGAAGATGCTCTGCCGCTTCGCGAACTCCGCGGACGCCGCCCGCAGCGCCACCTCCGGGTCTTCGTGGTCGGCCTCGTACAGCGCGAGGTCGAGGTCGACATCGACTCCCTGGGCGCGCAACAGCTGGTCCTCGGTACGGGAGAGGTCGAACTGGGCCTTGGCCTCGGCCGGCCGGCCGATCGCCTCCAGGAACTCTCCGTACTCGACGACGAACGACGGTTGGGGAAGCTGGGTGACCACGCTCTGGTAGTCGGCGACGGCCTGGCCGTCCTGCCCCCGGGCCGCTTCCACCTTCGCCCGGCCCGCCAGGAGGGGCAGGTAGGAGGGGTCCTGGACCAGTCCGGCGGTGTAGCAGGCGGCGGCCGCATCGACGTCACCGCGGTTCCAGGCGAGCTCCCCCAGGTAGTACTGGGCGTACGCGGCATCAGCCGGGATGGCCGCGTCGGCCAGTGCCCGGCGCAGGATGCCCTCGGCCGCGTCGGTGTCCCCACGCAGTTCCCAGGAGTAGGACGCCCGGGTGAACGAGGCCACGCCCGGCCGTAGATCGACCATCCGTTGCAGGGCCGACCAGGCTTCGTCATAACGTCCGAGTTCCACCAGGGCGTCGGTCCTGACGCCGTAGCCGTCGGCACCGTCAGGGTCCAGGGCGATGGCGTCGTCGGCCAGACGTAGCGCCGAGGCGAAGTCGTGACGGGCGGCGGCGAGCGCCGCCTGGCCGGTGAGCGCCAGGGCGTTGCCGTCCGGGCGGATCGCCAGCGATCGGGCCAGCGCTCCGTCCGCCTTCTGGTAGTAGGTCGGGTCCGCGGTGAGGCGGGCCTGCTGGACGTAGGCGGCGCCGAGCTGCGCCCAGGCGGTCCAGTCGCCCGGAGTGTCCCGCAGGTGCTGCTGGGTCTGGGCGATCGCGCGGAACACCGCGTCCCGCGCCGGCTGGTTGTCCGCCGGGCCCGCGGCGGGGGCGGCGGACTTGGTGCTCCCACCGGATCCGCCGAGCACCCCGACCCCGACGACCAGCCCGATGGCCACGGTGACGGTGACGGCGAGCGCCGCGGCTGTCCGACGAACCTGCATCCGGCCTCCGTTCGGTTCGGCTTCCGGTCTGTGGTTCGTCGCCGGGCCGCCCGCGGATGGCCCCTGAGTGAAGAGATCTCTTGCCTGCCGTCCTTCGGCTGCCTGTCGCCCGGGCGCCGAAACCCATCCGGTCACGGAGCAATCCGGCGGTGGCCCGGCGCCGAACGTCAGTCGCACAGGCACCACGGTCGGTCAACGAAAGATCCGGACCGTGCCCCATCCACCAGAAGGAGAAACATGACCAGGCTGTCCAGGGTCCGCTCGAGGCGGCGAAGACTGGCTGCCCTCGCCACGCTCGCGGTGTCAACCGTCGGCGCGGCAACGCTGCTCGGGCCGGGCACGAGTCTTGCGTCAAGCCACCGGGAGGCACCGCTCATCGCGGCCGACCCGCAGGCTGACAACACCGACGTCTACGCGTTCGTGTCACCCGACGACGCCAAGAGCGTCACCCTCATCGCCAACTGGGTCCCGTTCGAGGAGCCTGCGGGCGGACCCAACTTCTATCCCTTTGCCGAGGACGCCCAGTACGACGTCCACATTGACAACGACGGCGACGCCAAGCCGGACGTCACCTACCGGTGGACGTTCACCAACCACCGCAAGAACCCGAACACGTTTCTCTACAACACCGGCGTGGTCAACAAGATCACCGACCCGACCCTGAACTTCACCCAGACCTACAAGTTGGAAGCGATTTACGGCGATCCGCAGTACGGCCGCTCCGTCACCCTGGCGAACGACGTCCCGGTCGCGCCGTCCAACGTGGGCGTGGCATCCATGCCGAACTACGCCTCCCTACGTAGCCAGGCCGTGAAGTCGCTGCCGGGCAACATCACCACCTTCGCCGGTCAGGCCGCCGAACCGTTCTTCCTCGACCTGCGGGTGTTCGACCTGGTCTACGGCGGCAACTTCGGCGAGGTGGGCCGTAACAGCACCGCCCGATACGACGTCAACACGATCGCCCTCAAGCTGCCCGCCACCCAGGTCGCGCTCAAGGGCGACGCCAGCCGTAACCCCGTCATCGGCGTGTGGAGCACCACCCAACGGCGCAGCGTCCGGGTGTTGCCACAGACCGATGGATCCGGCAGGCCGGCCGAGACCGGTGGCTGGTCACAGGTCAGCCGGCTTGGGCAGCCGCTGGTCAACGAGGTGGTCATCCCGGTCGGGCAGAAGGACAGGTTCAACGCGTCCACGCCCAGCAAGGACGCGCAGTTCCTGCAGTACGTGACCAATCCCGAGCTACCCAAGGTGATCCAGAGCATCTACAAGATCCCGGCACCTGCCACTCCCCGCAACGACCTGGTGTCGGTCTTCCTCACCGGCGTGTCCAAGCTCAACGCCCACTCCCTCAACCAGGACGCGGACCCGAAGCGGATCCAGCCCGCCGAGGAACTGCGGTTGAACCTGTCGATCCCACCGTCGGCCAAGCCGAACCGTCTCGGCGTGGTCGGTGGTGACACCGCGGGCTTCCCGAACGGACGGCGGCTCGCCGACGACGTGGTCGACATCGAGCTACAGGCCGCCGAGGGTGTCCTGCAGCCGGGGCATCCCGCCGCGGTGGACGGGCTCGGTGACGGCGTGGACGGGCCGGCGATTGCGTTCGGCTCGGCATTCCCCTACCTGGCGTTGCCCATCCCGGGCTCGTCCTGACCCGATAGGGCGACCGAGGATAGGGCTGTCCGACCTACAACGACTCCCTGCGCCAATGCCCTGTCCTCGGGCGCCGCAATGGGCGCCGCAATGGGCGCCACGATTTTCTGCCACCCGTGGACGCAGTTCAGTGGCCGGCCGTGGGGGATGCGGACCTGCCGATGCCGAGGCCGAGGCCCGTGACCCGCCGCTGTACGGGTCGCCCGGACCAACCGGCCCCTCATGATCGGGGGTGTGCGACACCTGGGGCACGTCCGAACTGCCCCCAACTGTCGATAGCCCACGACGGCCCCGCTTTACTAGTACCTACAGTGCCTACCTCGCGATCGTCCTGTCTCCATGCGCCGTCCGAACTGTCACTGACCGCCGTGGTGGTCAGCCTGGTTGATCCGGCAGTCGTGACGCGTGATTGCCGCGTGCCCGATACTCCCGACAACACGGGAGCGCCGGCATGACGTTCGCTGTCCATGCGGACGGTCTGACCAAACGCTATGGGCGCCGGACCGTGGTCGACTGCCTCGACCTCCAGGTGGCGACCGGTGACCGCTTCGGGTTCCTCGGCCCGAACGGTTCGGGCAAGTCCACGACCGTCCGCATGCTGCTCGGCCTTGTCCGCCCGAGCGCCGGCACCGTCCGTCTTCTCGGCCGGAGCATGCCACGCTACGCACGGCAGGTCCTGCCCAAGATCGGTGCGCTGGTGGAGGCCCCCGCGTTCCATACTTTCCTGCCTGCCCGGGTCGAACTGGCCGCACTCGACGAAGCCGGGCGCGGCGCCTCATGGCGGACCCGCCGTGTCCGGATCGAGAACGCTCTTGAACGGGTCGGACTCGGCGACATCGACGACCGGCCTATCAGCAGGTTCTCGCTCGGGATGAAGCAGCGGCTCGGCCTTGCCGCAGCCCTGTTGCGCCGGCCCCGACTGCTCGTCCTGGACGAGCCGACGAACGGCCTGGACCCGCAGAGCATCCGGGAGATCCGCGATCTGCTCCTCGAGCTGAACACCGAGGGGACAACCGTCTTTCTGTCCTCCCACCTGCTCTCGGAAGTCGAGATGCTGTGCACCGAGACGGCGATCATCTGTGACGGCCGTCTGGTGGCCCACGACTCCCTGGACGCGCTGTGCGGGCCGACCGGCCGGGTCACGCTGCGTACCCCGGACACCGAACTGGCGGCACACCTGCTTGAACGGGTACTCGAAGGCCGCGACGGATACTCCCTGGTCGCGCGGACAAAGAACCCGATGGCGCTCAACGCCGCATTGGTATCGGCCGGTGTGCGCGTGTCCGAACTGGTGGTGGAACGGCGGACCCTGGAGGACGTCTTCCTCGAACTGACCGGCGGCGACCCGGACGGCGACCGGGAATTCGTCCCGGACGAGCTGTGATCCGCGTTGAGCTGCGCCTGCTGCTGCTGCGGCGGCGGACCTGGATGTCGGTGCTGATGCTCGCGACCCTCCCCGTGATCGTCGCCATCTTCCTCAAGGTCAGCGGACTCGGGTCGGGATCCACCAGTCCGGTGTTCCTGGCGGAGGTGATCCATAACGGCACGTGGTTCCCGATCGCGGCGCTCGCCCTCGTCCTCCCGCTGTTCCTGCCGGTGGCGGTACTGCTGCTGGCCGGCGAGGCGATCGCGGGCGAGGCGACCGCGGGAACCCTGCGTTACCTGGTGATCCGGCCGGTAGGCCGAGGTCGACTGCTCGCCGCGAAGCTGATCGGGATCATCAGCTATCTACTGATCGCGGTAACCGCGGTGACCGTGACCGCGTTCGTGGTCGGCTGGATGTTGTTCGGACTGGCTCCGGTGAAGCCCCTGGGTGGCACCGGCCCGCCGCTCAGCCTGCCGCAGGCTGCGGTCCGGATCGGACTGTCCGCACTGTTCGTGGCCGCGTCCATGCTCGGGATCGTCGGCGTCGGACTATTCCTGTCGGTGATCACCTCGACGCCGCTTGCCGCGACCTTCGGCGCACTCGGCGTCCTGGTTACCGCAGGCGTACTCGACCAGCTCCCAGCCGCCGCAGCCATCCAGCCCTACCTGCCCACGCACTACTGGATGGCGTTCGTCGACCTGTTCCGTGCGCCGGTGAACTGGTCCAACATGAAACGCGGCGTACTCCTCGAGGGTGGCTACGGCTCGGCAATGATCGTCCTGGCTCGGATCGTCTTCGGCACCCGGGACATCACGAGCTGATCCGGTCGACCGCCGGAGCGCGGCGACCGGTTTCGGGTCGGCGGACAGGGCTACCGAGCTGATTGCGCCGCGGCGCGGCGACTACCCGCCCGGGTCCGCCGCGGATCCGGGCGGATAGCCCCGGCGAACCGACGCAGGTACTCGTGTTCCAGGCTCAGCATCCGCGCGGTGTGCGTCTCGAACGCATCGGAACTGCCATGCAGGAACGTCTCGTGCCGGGTCTCGTGCAGGTGTTCGACTTCATGGGCGAGGTCCTCGTCCGACAACTGTGCCGGCGGAATCCCGTCAGGGCGATGTGTCATAGCCCTTCAATACCCAGGGCCACCGTCGATCACCCGATGTTCACCTTACGGACTCTCGAAGTTACCCCGGGTAAAACCCGAAACCTTCATGTTTATCCGACATGTGGTGTGAGCATTACTCGTAGTACCCGATCCGGCCGCGAATCCGCCCACATCGACGAAAATGTTCATATAGACGCCAACGGCGGCAACGAGCTTTTAATAACGGACCAACAATTCAGGGGTGCTACACCGATGTCGCGCCACGCCGCCAGTACGGCAAATCACTGTGATAACGCAGGACATGAACACGTCATGGCTGCGTCCCAAACCCTGGACCCGCCGGTGAGTCGACCGTTCCGGATGGCGCCGTGCTCTCGAGCGCGACACGGCACGACATCTTCAGTGGCATTACTCGCCGCGGTCACTGCGGTCGCTGCGGTCACTGCGGTCGCGGCCTTCGTGATCGGCGGACTGTCCATCATCTCCTCGTCGAACCTCATGCCCTCGTCGAACCTCATGCCCATGCTGAGCTCAATGCCCGCTGCGGACAGCACCGATATCCGCCGCGCAGCCGGGTTCGGGTCACCCATCCCCGAATACCGAACATATCGGGTGAATCCTGATCGTCTCCATGCCGGCCCGAACCTGGCGAGCCAGCTCGACACCACCATCGACGCGCAGGCCTTCCCGGTCGTGACCGACCAGTTGATGATCGCCGGCTCGGCGAACATCCTGCTCGCGCCGTCCGCCATCGCGACCCGCAAGGCCGACTCACGGGCTGACAGCCCGTGCCCGACCACCGGGACCGACAGCTTGGCGGGAGCTGCCACCGACCCCGCACGCTTTCCGACCTACCGGCTGTGTTGACGTCCACCGACCGGCGGACGTCAATCGGCGCGGCGGACGCCAGTCCGCGCGGCGACCCGTCAGTGCCAGCAGTCTGGTCATGTCACTCGCGTTGACGGCCACCGGGCAGTAAGGCCCGAAGATCCCCATACGCCGCCAACGCTCCACCTCCGGCTCGAGACGAACGAGGACCATCCGAACCAGATCAGGGTCGAAGGGCTGGTTCACGCCTATCGCCCGAGCCAGGTCCCACCCGTGGATGAGCAGATCAGCGGTCATCTGGAAGCCGTACTCGGCGGAGGATGTGGGGCCTGCTGAAAGGTTCACCGTCCGCTCCCACGAACACGGGGCATCCCAGGCGGTGAGCGCCGCTTCGGCAGCGCGGCTCCAGGCGGCAACGGGCTCCTCGCCGAGCTGGTCGCCGTCGAAGCGCCGGCCGATCATGGTCGGAGTAGCCCCCCGCAGCAGCGGAACCGCCCACAGTTGCTCGACCGTCAGATGGTTGACCAGGGCACGAACGTCCCAGTCAGGGCATGGCGTCGGGGAGTTCCACTGCCCGGGGGCCACCGACCGGACCCGCGCACTGAACATCTCCAACGCATGCCGGTAGGCGACCGCCCCCTGGATCGTCCCTGTCCTGACTCCGTTGCGGGTCCCCACAACCGCGGCCATCGCGGACTCCTCCCTGACCATCGCCCCGCAGGGCCGTCGTATTGCCGGACCAGCGCCTGATGCCACCAGCGCCTGCCTGGCCCTGCGTCCCACCCGTCCGACTGTTCATGCCCGACCCGGTAGCCCTCGCACACCTTCCGTATGGTTAATCACTTTGGCGACACACTCCTTGCACACCAGATGGACATCACCGTACGGCCCAACCGTAGCTTCGCCCGACGGCAACCCCGGTTCGGCCGGCGCCCAGCAGACCGCGCGCGACCCACCCATCCTGGTGAGAGCCTGTATGGGCACGATTCCCAGTCGAAGGGGGACTACTGATGGTTGACGCCCGAGCCGCGGTGGACGGGTTCCTGCCGAGCAGCCAGGGCCTCCCCTTCACCAACGACTTCCCCCGGCAGCCGGTCATTAAGATCAATATCCCGGGTGTCGGCCAGGTCCCGATCGGGGACGCCAGCCGCGGACTCTGCGGCGGAATGATCTATGTCACACGTGATCTTTTCGAGGCGAAGCTGCCCCAGCCTGCGCTGAAGGAGCCACCGCCGCTGGATTCACCGCTGTACCGCTACATCGTCCGCCGGCTGTTCGACAGTTTCGACGTCCCCCGCGGCGTCGCCCGGTACTACCAGCTCATGGCCACACCGGACGCGGACGCCGCCTGGTCGTCGCTGACGCTGCGCGGCGCCGGACGGATCACAATCGTGAACGAGTGGCCGCAGATACGGCTCGACATCGACCGCGGCGTCCTGTCCCCACTCGGGGTCATCACGCTGCACTCGTACGACCCCTTCCAGCTCGGGCACAACCACCAGGTGCTGGCCTACGCCTACGAACAGCAACGAACCGCGGTCACGCTGCGGGTCTACGACCCGAACACGCCGCTGGACCGAGCCGACGACGTAACGCTGTCGTTCGACGTGACACGTCCGACCGGCCCAGTCCCGATCATGCACAATCTGGCCATCGGCGGACGTCCGGTGCGGGCCTTCTTCCGCACCCGCTACCGCTGGACCAACCCGCTACCCGCGCTCGGCGACGGTTGACCCGACGGCCGTTTGTCGCGACAGCCCATCGTCCCCTATGCTGGCGGTGTTTCTGACAGCAGGCGCTGCGGGTAGATTGCGATTTGGACCCGGTCGTTGCTGCCCCCATCGTCTAGCGGCCTAGGACATCGCCCTTTCAAGGCGGTAGCACGGGTTCGAATCCCGTTGGGGGCACTCGGTTCGTCCTGTTCGCCGTGCTCCGCACAGCTTCCCACAAGCCTCGATGCCCACCCGGGGGCCGAGCCCCCGGACCCCCACGATCTGACGGCCTCACCCACCAGCCGTCACCGGTCCCCGACGGTTGATTACACCGAATGGGCGCCGAAGTTTCCGCTCTACTCCCGACCGCTCTCCCCCGCGTCGTCGCTCGGGCACCATCCCGGCGCATCGGCGACCCGTGACCGCACCCGTGCACCCTCACCGTCGAGACACTTGGCGTAGATCGTGAGCAGCACCTCGACGGAGTGCCCGGCCCACTCCGCGACCTTCGTCGGCGGGACACCCGCGTTCAGCCAGGTTGACACGGCGGCGTGACGAAGGTCGTATGGCGTCTTCGCCAGCGGCGCGGCAGCAACCTCCTCCGTGAAGATCGCCAGGCGTGCACGGCCCCACGTCCGCGTGATCGTCAGAGTCGGAATCTGATCGCCGTTCCGTTCGCTGAAAAACAGCCGGCCCGCAGGGTTCGTGCCGAATTTTTCGATATGTCCGTGGAGAAGAGCCGTCAGTTCGGGTGGACATGGCACCGTACGAATCTCGCCCATCGGGCGCTGCTTCAGTTGCCTGTCGTCGCGCGCCTCGCCGGTGTTGGTCCATTCTTTTCCGGCGTATGGCCGAGCGCGTTCCAGGTGCAGTTCGCCCCATCCCTTTGCCGGTAGAGATAGATTGTGTTTCGCGAGTGCGGCAGCTTCCTCTGGGCGTAGACCCAATACCAGGAACTTAAGGTTCTGATCGTGTGGGTTCGGGGTGTGCCGAGACGGGGTCAGGTCAAGGAGAAGCGCGGTGACCGGTTGGTGGACCGGGTCGGGTTGGAGGTGCTGGCGGCGCAGTTCCCGGACGCGCTGGTCGATGAGGTCGTCGCGGAGACGGGCCGGCGCGGGCGGCGGACCCGGGACCTGCCGGCAGCGTTGACGGTCCGGTATGTGGTGGCGTTGGCGTTGTTCCCGTCGGATGGTTATGACGAGGTGATGCGGCAGGTGAAGGTCGCCGATGACTGGCGCTCGGACCGGGCCGGGCCGGTGAAGGTCCCGGCGGCCACCGCGATCACGAAGGCGCGGGACCGGCTCGGGGTGGAGCCGGTGAAGCTGCCGTTCGAAAAGCCGCCAGCGAACAGGCCCTGTTCACCGACGTGCTGGGCGCGTTACGTCTGGGCCTGCTGGTGCTGGCCGACCGCAACTTCCTCGGTTTCGACCTGTTCGAGAAGGCGGCCGCGACCGGCGCGGACCTGCTGTGGCGGGCGAAGTCCGACCGGCGCCTGCCCGTCGACGCCGCGCCCCGACCGGGTCGAACAAGAGGTCTGGGGCATCCTGCTGCTGCACCGGGCGTTACGGAAACTCATCCACGACACCGCGCTACGCGAAGGGGTCGACCCCGACCGGCTCTCGTTCACCCACACCGTCAGCATCGTCCGGCGCCAGATCGTGCGCCGGGCGATTTTCCCCCCTCCGCCGGACCGCCCGGATCCTCGCAGCGGTGACCGCTGAGATCGCCGAACACGTCCTGCCGGAACGTCACCGCTCCAACCCCCGCGTCGTCCGCCGCACCAAACGCACCCCATTCCCGCCAAAAAGCCGGTCGACAAGCACCTCACGGGACCGCCACCCACCGTCGTCACAATCCTGACCAGAACCTAAAATTCCTGGTATTGGGTGTGGCCCTGGTGCGCCGCTTCCCCTGTCGGATGCTGGCGTCGCGGGCATCCGATTCCTCCCCATGGTCGTGGTCGCGCCCCTATAACAATGCTCCTTGCCCCACCGGCTCTGCCTCATTCGCCTCCACAATGGCTTTATACCACGTGGGGCGTGTGTCGAGTGACGCCGTTGACATGCTCGCTATTGCCGGTCAGATTCTGTTTCGTCGTCGACTACCTGGATTCCCAAGGCCGCGGCGAGGGAGTAGGCAAGGCCTATCAAATCTCCCGTCATGACCCGCGCCCCACTCATGCTCGTGATTCCGCTTATGCCGCTAAGTTCACATGCGTGCAGC
Organism: Frankia sp. Cppng1_Ct_nod; assembly: GCF_920656135.1. Classification (NCBI taxonomy): domain Bacteria; kingdom Bacillati; phylum Actinomycetota; class Actinomycetes; order Frankiales; family Frankiaceae; genus Frankia; species Frankia sp. Cppng1_Ct_nod. Next base: position 58,789 of record NZ_CAKKTK010000022.1, read on the forward strand.
CGTGTACCATCCATGTTCGCCCGGGAGAGCTGGGCGCCGGTTAGATTGCAATCCTCGAATACTGCGCCACGAAGGTCCGCGTCTTGGAAGACAGCGCTACTCAGATTGCACTGCGTGAAAACCGTAGTGGTCATCTTCGTGCCACGGAAGTTCGACATATCTAGCCGGCAATCGCTAAAGACGGCGTCGCGAAGCCGGCCCTGACTCCAGGCCGCTCCAGTCATCCGGCACGCGCTTACCTCTACGCGAAGCAAGGACGACCGTGTAGCTCGCAGATTAGATAGGTTGGAGGCCTCGATGGTGACATCTGAGAACATGGCGCTAGCAAGATGGGCGCCGCTGAGATCGACGGACGTGAGTCGGCTACATTCGATCTCGACCGCTCGTATCCTACGATCCGACAGGTCCACGGCGTTGAAACCGCTAGCTCGGTAGACTCCCTCATCTTCGATATCAAGGGCCGTCACGAGTGCAGTTGGAATCTTGGGAACTGCTGCACGTCGCACGCTGGATCGCCTTCCCGACAAGCGCGGACTTGGTGGCATCCTTGGAATTCTACGCAGTACGCGCGCTGGCGGCGTAGTGGACCCCGAAGCGCGGGCGAGGTGAGGCACCCACCACTACTACCAAGGCTATACAATCAAGGTTGGTCCGGTTTGGCGTGGCCCGGTGAAGAACGTAGCTTTTGTGCGCGACGATGTCCCCCAGGGCTGTTGGCGCACTTACCGTATCCTCTTGCTGGCCGGGGATGGAAACGAGGGCCGTGTTCTCGCCTGCTATCGTCGAGTGCTGGGCGAGACACTTGCCAAGCAGGCCACGAAAATCTCGGATGCGCCATCTCTGGGTCGGCTGAACGCGGTAATGGGAATGGCGCACGTGGCAGCTATCCGAGGCGACAGATCCGGGGCTTTCGACCTTCTAGAAGAGGGACGCCGCGTGTTCGATGCCGCCAGGTCGGACGAACAGACGAGCGACTACGCCGTACCAGAGTGGCGAATGAACGTATTTTCCAGCCTCCTGTTCGCACGTCTCGGCGAAGAACACAAGGCCGTGGAAGCGCAGGACACGGCGGCAGCGCTGCTACCCGATTCGCTGCCTCGGTTCGCTACACACCTTGAGTTGCACCGTGGTCTGATGCTGGCACGCGCCGATGACCTTGGAGAGCAGGGGCCGCGCCCTGCAACTACGGTTGACTTGCGTACGAGCTTGGCCTCACTCCACCCGCCCGACGCGCACTCACCGACCAGCTACCCGAAGCCGTCGCGACCGCCGCCGTCGATTTCCTCACCACCGCTCTGGTCGAAGCTCCGCACAGAGTGGGCAAACCCCTGCGCTTCGACCTCGAGGAAATCTGGTCGGCCCGCCGCGGCACCTACCGCGTCCTCTACCGGATCAACGATGACAAGCGCGAAGCCATCGTCCTCTACGTGGAACACCGCCGGGACGCCTACCGACCGCTGTGATCTCCTACCGGTTTTTCGTGTCAATGGGAAAACCTGCGTGACCAGTCGCAGCCTCGACCGAACCCTGACGTTGGCATCAAAGGTCCAATTCGACGCTGTCGGTCAGGTGATGACCAGCTCAATCTGGACATGGAGGATCGCATAGGTCGACGCTGCTCGCTGGTCGCGGGTGGCCAGCGGCAGGTTGGAGGCGCGGGCGGCGAGAGCGACAAGAGCGTCATATACGGCGCCGCCCGCGACGCCGACCGAAGCGAGGACGGAGGGGATGGATGCAGCGGTACCTGGATCGAGGAGTGCCGGCTTGCCGAAGTTGGCTTCGATGAGCGTGACTGCATCGGCGGGGGTCACTCGCGCATCGCCAGGGAGCCTTGTGAGCACCGAATACGTTTCGGCCAACGAGTGGCCGGTCAGCGTGGGAACCCGGGTGCCGACGTGGTCTCGGACCGCAGGATGGGCGACGTGAGACCGAAGAAGATAAGCGACGGCGACGCTCGTGTCGAGCGCGAGGTCGGTCACCGGCGTCCGGCGTCGATCAGGGCGAACACAGTCTCGTCGGTCACGACGGTGTCCGAATCGGCTACCAGGGAGCCGTTGATCTCCCGGAGCCGCGCCGTCCGTCCGGTGGGTACGAGTTGCAGGCCGGCACCGTAGAGGCTGACATCGACGGACGCACCGGGCTCGAGGCCTAGAGCGTCACGTAGCGGCTTGGGGACGACGATGCGTCCCACCGAATCAACGGTCACTTCCATTGGGAAAACGGTACCAGTTGATTCCCAGGCTATCCCCGGCGCACCAGAAAATTGAGATCGAACGGCTGGCTCTCCGGCGTGCCGGGGCCCCGCCGTGGCTGTGGCTGTGGCGGCGGCTGTGGACGGCAAGCTTCGATGGGGTCCCCATCTCGGGGGGTACTCGAAGACGGGTGAAGTTCGCTTGGCCGTGATCTCCTTCGTCATGTCCACCCGGGGGCCGAGCCCCCGGACCCCCACGGCCCGACGGCGCTACCCACCGACCGTCCGTTGATCATTTATCGTGACGGCTGGTCGTGCCGGATGGACGCCGAAGCTCGGAGCGATCGTGTAGCCCGCTAGCTGGACAACTGAACGCATCAGAGTGGTGGCTCTGCGGATTTCCGGCGTCCCTGCCGATGATTTCGACGGGTGCCTACGGATCGCGGATCACGGCTGCGGACCGGTGCGGGCATCGGATGGCAGCGGCCGCTCGGTCCAGATGATCTTACCGGTCCGGGTCTGGCGGGTGCCCCATCGTTCGGCGACCTGGGAGACCAGCATCAGGCCACGGCCGCCCTCATCGAAACTGTGTGCCCGGCGCAGATGCGGGGCCGTGCTGCTGCCGTCGGACACCTCGCAGATAAGCACATAATCCAGGATCATCCGGACCTGGATGGGAGTGCGCGCGTGACGGATGGCGTTGGTGACAAGCTCACTGACGATCAGTTCGGTCGCGAAGGCGGCCTCCTCGGCCCCCCATTTCGCAAGCTGGCGGGTTGCCCGCGCACGGGCGACCGCGACGACCGCCGGATCGGCGGGCAGCTCCCAGGAAACGACCCGGTCCTCGTCAAGTCCGTGCGTGCGGGCGACGAGCAGGGCGACGTCGTCCACGGGTCGTTCCGGTAGCAGGGTCTTGAGCACGGCGTCGCAGACGGTCTCCAACGAAAGCGAGGTGTCCGGCGAACCATCCGCGCGGCACCGGACCTCAGCCAGCGCTCTGCGTACCTCATTCAGCCCGGTGTCGATGTCGTGCTCCCGGGATTCGATCAGACCGTCGGTGTACAGGACGAGCAGGCTGCCCTCGGACAGTTCGAGCTCCGCGGTCTCGAAGGGGATGCCGCTCAGGCCCAACGGGAGGCCGGCCGGCAGATCGAGGAAGTAGGCCGCGCCGTCCGGGGTCACGACGGCGGGGAACGGATGGCCCGCCCGGGCAAGCGAGCAGCACCGGGAGACCGGGTCGTACACCGCGTACAGGCAGGTCGCGCTAAGATCGCTGGTGCCGTCACCGCCCGGAGCGACGTTGTCATCGGCGACGAGGCTGGTGACCACATCGTTGAGTCTGGTGAGCAGTTCGTCGGGCGCGAGGTCAAGATCTGCAAGCGTCCGGACGGCTGTACGCAGCCGTCCCATGGCGGCGGCGGCATGAATACCGTGGCCGACGACGTCGCCGACCACCAGTCCGACACGGGTCCCAGACAGTCTGATCACGTCGAACCAGTCGCCGCCCACG
>NZ_CAKKTK010000023.1:0-56832 GCF_920656135.1 Frankia sp. Cppng1_Ct_nod
CGTCTCGCCATACCCGGTCGGGTCACCGGCGGCGGGCAGCACGGAACTCCCGGCCACCGCGAACGGGTCGGGGGCGGATGTAGGCGCGAGGATCGCGTGGTAGAAGACGCAGATCGTGCCCGCCTCGGAACCTGAACTGCCCGGCGGGTCGAGCCAGATGCCATGCAACCCGGTCGTCACGACCCGAAGGCCGGTTTCCTCATACGTCTCCCGGACGGCGCAGTCCCGCGGGTGTTCGCCCGGTTCGCAGTAGCCGCCCGGGATGTCCCAGTGGCCCGCCCATGGTTCGATCGTCCTGCGCGCCAGCAGTAACCGCCGGTCATGGACGACGAGGGCTCCGGCGCAGCACGGCGAGTTCAGATAGCTCGTCCGACCGCAACCGGCACATCGCACCGGAGGCACCGACGGGAGCGCTGTTCCGCAGCTTGCGCAGAACGTCATCAGCGGACGCCCGTCTTCGCAAGCCGCACCTCGTGATAGCTCTTGATCGTAGCGGCGACCATCCGGTCGTGGCTGAAGCGATCCGTGGCCGTTGCGAAGCCGGCATGCCTCAGGCGGTCCGCGAGGTCGGGGCGTCCGAGGATGTCCAGCAGGGCCTCGGCCAGCGCGGGCGGGTCGTCCGGCGGGACCAGCAGCCCGTTGACTCCGGACTCGATGATTTCGCTGATCCCGGTGATGTCCGTTCCGAGCGCGGGCAGCCCGGTTGCCATCCCCTCCAGCAATGCCAGACCGAGCCCCTCGGCCAGGCTCGGCTGGACAACGATGTCACCCGCCTGGAACACCAGCGGCATGTCGTCGTGAGAAAGTCCCTCGTCGACGCGAACGGCCTGATCGAGATTCCACCGATCGATGTCGGCGCGTAGCGCGTCGGCATAGTCGCGGCTGAACAGGTCCGCGGCGCCCGCGATGAGCAGCCGGGTGTCCGGCCGGTGACGATGGACCTCGGCGAAGGCCCGGACCAGCGGACGGAGCCCCTTGCGCGGTTTCAGTGTCGCAGCGCAGACGACGAGTGGGCCGCGACCGGTGATCCCGAGGGCCGCCCGCGCCGCCGCCTGGTCGCCCGGCCGGAAGCGTTTGACGTCGATTCCCAGATAGACGACCTGAACACGGCTGCTCTGCGCGCCGAAGGACAGTGCCTTCTGCGCGTAGAAGCGGCTCGGCACGATGAACCGGTCGATCGGCAGGTGCCGGTAGACGAGGCGGGATCTGCCCGCTCCCATCGGGCCGTCCTCCGGTGCCTGGTCGTGGAAGGTCGCGACGACTGGCAGCGCCCGGTCCAGACCGACCATCGAGGCGAGCAGCGCGCCCTCGTGGCAGTTCGCGTGGATCAGATCGACATCACCGACGAGTGCGGCCAGGTCGGGAAGCAGGCCGAAGGACATCTGTTCCCACAGCACCTTCGTCCGTGCGTGGAACAGTGCACCGAGAGTATCCAACCGACATATCTCAACGCCGGGTATTTCGGCCGACACGGTCTGCGAACCGTGGTCATCCGCCTCGCGGTCCTGACGTAGGTGCCGCTGGTCGTCGGTGACGACGACAACCTCGTGCCCAGCATCGGCCAATCCGGTGGCCATCGTCTTCGCGTAGGTCTCGGCACCGCCGACCAGCGGATGGAAGGTGGATGTCAGGATGCAGACCTTCATCGCAGGCCCGTCTGCACGGGGCCGCGTGCACCGACGACGGCGTCGACCACGAACGTCGCGGGCGCGACCACGGCGCTGTTCAGCAGCACACTGCAATGGACCGCGGCGTCGTCCCCGATCACCGCGTCGTCCCCGATCACCGCCGGGCCGATGACCTCAGCCCGGCGTCCGACCTGCACACCCCGCCCCCACAACACCGGGCCACGGCCCACGTCGTCACCGACCGGCAGTGTTTTCAGCGGGACGACACCACTGACAGCGTCGAGGTTGGCCCGGCGGAAGGTTTCCGGGGTGCCGATGTCCGTCCAGTAACCCTCATGTTCGAAGGCGAGCACCCGTTCACCCGCCGCGACCAGCTCTGGGATCAGATGCGCGCCGAAGTCGTAGACACATCCGCGTGGGATTCTCGCGACCAGGGTCGGATCGACGCAATAGACGCCACAGCTGACCAGGCCTCGCCGGCCCCTGCTCACCGCCGGCTTCTCCGCGAACGACACGACGAAGCCCGCGTGGTCGGTCCTCGCGACGCCGTAACGGCCGGCGTCCTCGACCTCCTGAACCACGACCGACAGGCGGGCGCCCGAGCGGGTGTGTGCCTCCAGGAGGCTCGCGAGGTCGATGGTGTGCAGAGCGTCACCCGACATCACCACGAACGGCACGGACGGCAGCCAGCCATCGAAAGCGGTCAGCGCCCCGGCGGGACCGGTGAGCACGGGTTCTCGTCGCCAGGTGATCCGGGTTCCCCAGGCACCACCGTCACCGAAGGCTTCCATGACGGCATCCGCGGCATGGTGCACGTTGACCCCTACCGACGGCATGTCGAACTCCGCGGCGAGGGCCAGGTTGTGCGCGAGCAGGGGCATGTTGGCAACGGGCAGCATCGGCTTCGGCAGGTGTTCGGTAAGAGGCCGAAGCCTTCGGCCCTCGCCCGCGGCGAGGATGACACACCGGGCACTCACGTGGTGCTTCCGAATGTCTCCCGACAGGGGGTCGCCCACTCGTCGCCGCTGCGGAAGTAGCGCTTCCCGTCCGTCCCGACGCAGGTCAGATAGGTCTGCGGGGCATCGCACTGGGGTAGGCCGAGGACTCGGGAGGGAGTCGCCATCACCATGGTCCAGATGTCGGCCTCGCTGATGCCGCAGTGACGCATGTTGTCTATCTGCGCGTCGATGTCCCGTGAGCCAGCCGCGACAATACCCTTGGCCTGGTAGTACAGCGAGTTGTCCGCCCGGCGGCTGAGCGCCTGGCTGCCGAGGAAAGGTCTGTCGGTGCGGTCCGTCATCGCGATGACCGAACGGGAGCCGATTAATTCGGCGGCCCGTTTCGCCACCTCGATGTCCACGTGTTCGCCATCGAAGTTCAGGCAGGCGACCAAGCCACCCAGATGCGCCTCGCGCATGATGGTGCCGGGCACCGGGCCACACTGTTCCAGAACGGTGTCGATGGACCAGCTCGCGAGGTCGGCGGCGGCCAGTTCGACCTGCCTGCGTTCGCGGTCCTGCCTCGTCCGCCACGCATGGACGAACCGCAACGGCATGTCGTTGAACAGATGGTCCGTCGTCACATCACCGGAGAAGGGGCGGGCCCCCGCCTCACGTGCGCTTTCCACCGTACGTTGGACGCATTCTGCGGAAGCCTCGGGAGAGGTCTTGAGGAAATGGCCGAGCGCGGGCCGGACTCCGTGCTCGAGCAATGTCCGCACAATCCATTCCAGCTCGGGATGCTCGAGGGTCTTCGCCGCGGCGAGGGGGGAGTCGGGAAGCAACGCGTCGGGGGAGATCACAACATACCGCAGGCCCAGCGGCCCGCATTCGGCGAGTTGGAGCCACTCCCGACGGGTGGGAAGCCACACCCCGTCCTCCGGGGTACCCCCGAAGCTGCCCAGCATCGGGCCCTCGACCGCAAATCCGACGATGTTTTCGTGCAGCCCGTCGGCCCTTCGTTCGGAAAACCGTTGCATCATGGCGAGAAACGCCTCGAAACGGCTGAAGGGCAGGTACAGCGTGGGTACGCATCGTATGCCCTCACGGGCTGCCGCTTCCTCGACGGCGGACAGGGAGAGACGGCCGAGGTCGGAGAAGTCCGCCGAGCCGATGCCGTGGCAGTGGAACTCCACCGGAAGTCCACGTGCTAAATGTTGGACAGTGGGGGGAAGAGTAACGAATGTTTCCGGTCCGAATCCGTGGACCGAGTCGGCGGAGATACGGGTGGGGTCGAACTTCGAGGTCAGGGGCGAGCTTACGGACATGACAAACGTGCCTCCTCGTACCGGGCTCCGCCGGAACGGCGCGAGCGGACGATGTTGGTCACGGTGGCCTGGCGGCGAAGCATCTTCATATCACACCCAGGAAGCCTTTCGCTGAGAAACCTTGAATCCGGTGGAGGCGATGATGAGAAAGCCAGTCGAAAACAGTAGTACGATGCCCAGGGAAGGGAGGGTCTCCGCAAACCCGGCACCATCGATGATGACGTTGTTGCTCGCTCGCATCAGCCAGTAGCTGGGAACCACGGGCGCTACTGTCTGCGCCCAGTCAGGCATGACGTTGACGGGGGTTAACGCACCGCCGAGACCCGCGAAGAGAAGCGCACCGATGTTCGCGAACGCGTTCAGATGGCTGACTGACCGACTGCGCGCGACGCACATGAACGTGAAGGTGGTCGCGCAGAGGACGAGGCTTGCCGCGGTCAGGGCGAGTAGCCAGAGACTTCCACGGATGCGCAGGTCAAACAGGACAGAACCGACTGACAGGACTACAGCCCCGCTCGTAGCGATCATCAGGACCGGCGCCGTGGCCTTGCCCAGCAGCAGCTCGGTGGTCGTGCAGTGTGACGTCCGCAGGCGGTTCCAGGTATTCCAGCCGTGTTCCCGGAACACGTTGAATCCAGCGGCGCCGGCCAGCAGAAAACCGAACATCACGGTCATACCTGGAACAGCCTGCTCCGCGCCATTGAGGTGTGGATTCACGGGTGACAACACGGAGGCTCGTGCCGCGGGCTTGATGAAGGCCATGAGAATCAACGGCATCACGGTGGCGAGCAGGAAAGGTACCGGCTCACGGGCCACCAGGCGTAGATCCTGCTTCGCGACCGCCCAGCTACGCCAGAGCGACATCGCGGATCTTCTCCAGAGGCGTTTCGTCGTCGGGTTCACCGGTCACCCGGAGATAAGCGGACTCCAGGCTCGGCTGGACGAGTTCGACGGAACGAATTGTCTCGGAAGCCGAGCCGAATTCCGCGAGCACCCGGGGCAGAATGACGGACGGCGCGTCCGCGTATATTTCGACCACCGGGCCTCGTCGACGCGTCGGAAAAGAAATCGGTCCGAGGAGCGGCTCCGCGGAGAAAACGACGCGCACCATCGGCTGGCAATGCTCGGCCACGACGGATTCTATAGCACCCCTGGCGGCGACGAGGCCGTCCTTCAGAATAACCACCGAAGCACCGATCTCCTCGATCTCGGGAAGGTAGTGCGTCGAATAGTAGACCGCCGCGCCCTCGGTGGCCAGCTTTCGTACCAGCGCCAGGATCACGGCACGGCTCTGTGTGTCGACACCCGCGGTCACCTCGTCGAGAATGAGTAGCAGGGGTCTTCCCATCAGTGCGATGCCTGTATGCAGACGACGCTTCTCACCGCCGGACAGATCCGATCCTCTTCTGGCCAGATGACCCTCCAACCGGACCGCGGCGGCAACCTCCTCGCAACGTTCGCGAAGGCCCCGTCCCCGCAGGCCGCAGAGTTCGCCGAAGAAACGCAGGTTCTCGCGGACGCTCAGGACCGGGTAGATGCTGATTTCCTGCGCCGCGTACCCGACCTTGCGGCGAGCCGGGACGGGCCGGCGGGAGATATCGAGACCGTCGATATGGACGCTGCCTCCGTCGAGAGGGCAGGTGCCCGCGAAAATCGATGCCATCGTCGTCTTGCCGGCGCCGTTCCTGCCGAGTACCCCGACTATCTCACCTCCTGCGATGTGGAGATCGACACCACGAAGTGCGTCAATATCTTTGTATGATTTTCTGAGGTTCACCACTTCCAGCATCGTAACAGAATCCCTCCTCGGCGCTGCTTCAGAAGGGTGAGTATGCCGCCGACCGAGACGGCCATAACTACCGGTTCGATAACAACAACGATGACCGCTGGATCGACCGGCTTCCGGGTAAGCTAACACCACTAACCAGGAGCGTCAAGCATCGAAATAGTGGTCGTTGACGTCCAGCAACTACAGACCACCGGCCTCGGGAGTTCGTGACACACCGACATGAACGATGATCGAGTGGGAAAGATGCCTCCGACCTGGAGCGGATGGGTAGCTGCTTTCGGCCTTGCGACCGGCCCTGACGCCACTTACCGACGTTGAACTCGTAGGGCTACAGGCTCTGGGGGTTCAAGCCCGAGGCCGGTCTCGGCGAGGTTGGCCAGGACACCGGTCTTCAGGTGCCGAATTCCGTCATCCACCAGGCTGTACCCATGACAAGGGCGACGAACTGACCGGCGGCACGAGTCAGATCGTCGATCTGTAGCATCCCCGCATGGGCAACGCGGGCGAGGTGCTCTGTAAGCGCCGACCGGACCGGCGTGGTCGCATGTTCCCGCCAGAGTTCAGGCAGGCGCGGGTGGCGGGGCGCCTCCGACCGGACGAGCAGGCGGACCGCAGCCGAGGGGCTGGGGCCGAAGGGGGTAGGCAGTGGTGGGAACGGACGGTGCGCTTTCGCCGGGGATCGTCGTCATCGGTGCCGGGCCGGCGGGGCTGACGGCCGCGTACGAGCTGGCCGTCCGTCACGGCATCACCTCGACGGTCCTCGAGGCGGATTCGGTCGTCGGTGGCATCAGCCGCACGGTCGAGCGCGATGGTTGGCGGTTCGACATCGGTGGGCACCGCTTTTTCACCAAGGTGAGGGAGGTCGAGGCCTTCTGGCACAGGGTCCTGCCCGACGAGGACTTCATGCTGCGCCCCCGGATGAGCCGCATCTACTACGACGGCAGGTACTACGACTATCCGCTGAAGGCGTCGAACGCGCTGAAGAACCTCGGGATCTGGGAGGCCTTTCTCTGCGTGATGTCCTACGTGTGGGCACGTATCCGGCCACCGAAGGATCAGGAGACGCTCGAGGGCTGGATCGTGGCCCGATTCGGCTGGCGGCTGTACAGGCACTTCTTCAAGACGTACAACGAGAAGCTGTGGGGCGTCCCGGTCCACAAGCTGCCGGCGGACTTCGCGGCTCAGCGCATCAAGAACCTCTCGCTGTTCAACGCCGTGGTGAACGCGCTGCTCCCCAGCCGGAACCAGAAGCACATCACATCGCTCATCGAGGAGTTCCAGTATCCCAAGCACGGCCCCGGCATGATGTGGGAGCGGTGCCGTGACCTGGTCGAGGCCCGGGGCGTCACGGTGGTCATGAACGCCCGGGTCGTCGGCATCCGCCATGAGGACGGCAGGGCGGTGTCCGTGGTCGCCGAGACCGCGCACGGGGCTCGTACCGAGTATCCGTGCACCCACGTCATCTCCTCGATGCCGATCTCGCAGCTGCTGAAGGCGGTGGATCCGCCCGCGGCCGACATCGCCGTGCGGGCAGCCGGCGACCTGCGGTACCGGGACTTCCTCACCGTCGCCCTTGTCGTCCCCGAGTCGGCCGGCTTCCCCGACAACTGGATCTACATCCACGCTCCCCAGGTCAAGGTCGGTCGTATCCAGAACTTCGGTTCGTGGTCGCCCCACCTGGTGAAGGACGGCCGTACCTGCCTGGGCCTGGAGTACTTCGTGTTCGAGGGTGACGAGACGTGGAACAAACCCGACGAGGAGCTGATCGAGCAGGGCAGGCGTGAGCTCGGGATTCTCGGGTTGGTCGACCCGGCCGAGGTGGAGACCGGCTACGTCGTGCGCATGCCGAAGGCCTATCCCTTCTACGACGAGCATTACCGGGCGAATGTGGCGCGGATCGTTGACTGGCTGGGGGAGCACGCCCCGAACGTCCACCCGGTCGGTCGCAACGGGATGCACCGGTACAACAACCAGGATCATTCGATGTACACGGCGATGCTCACCGCCGAGAACATCGCGCTCGGTACGCATCACGACGTGTGGAGTGTGAACGTCGAGGAGGAATACCACGAGGAGACCTCGAAGCAGGATGACAATCCGCGTCGTGGAACGCCGGGCACCGGCCGTGACGCCCCGGTCATCCCTCGCCATCACTACGACGAGAATCATCCCGTCAACAGACCGGCGACGACTCCCTGACGCGCAAGCGTCGGCCTGACGACCTTCAGGGGTGGCCGGGGTGAGGAACACCGGTGGGGGCCGGGGTGGAAATCCGCGCTAGCCCCGTGGTGACGCTAGCCCCGTGGTGACGCTAGCCCAGTGGTGACGGGTGCGTGGCCACGGGGGTTCCACCCAGCGCCGCGCTGAGGGCGGTCTCGACGTCCCCGCCGGTGGTGACCACGGCGAGCACCTCGTCGCCCGCCTCCAAAGTGGCGTCGGGAGAAGGCAGCACGACCCGCCCACCGCGCAGGATCGCCACCAGCGCCGCGTCGGCGGGCAGCACCACGTCGCTGATACGTTCCCCGATCACCGGGGAGTCCTCGGAAAGAGTCAGTTCCACCAGGGACGCGTCGCCCTGGATGAAGCGCATGAGCCGGACGAGGTCGCCGACGCTCACCGCCTCCTCGACCAGGGCGGTCAGCAGCCGTGGTGCGGACACGGCCACGTCGACCCCCCACGCCTCGGTGAACAGCCACTCGTTGTTCGGGTGGTTGACTCGCGCGACGACCCGGGGGACCCCGAACTCGGTCTTGGCCAGTAACGACACGACCAGGTTGACCTTGTCGTCCCCGGTGGCGGCGACCATGACCGCGCAGTCCTGCAGGTTGGCGCTTTCCAGGGAGGAAAGCTCGCACGCGTCCGCCAGCAGCCAGGTGGCGGCGGGAAGCGCCTCGGCGCGTATCTTGCCCGGGTCCCGTTCGATCAGCAGGACCTCGGAACCGTTGTCGATCAACTCGGCGGCGATGGAACGGCCGACCTTGCCTGCGCCGGCGATAGCGATCCGCCGTGGCTGCATCAAGGCCGACCGTCCGTCGGTCCGGTCCGAAGCACAGTCTCCACCTCCGTTGCCCGTGACCGGGCGAACACGACGTGCAGCGTGTCGCCGTCCTGGATCAGGGTGCGGGCGTCGGGGAGCAGCCCCTCGCCGAAGCGGGTGAGGCAGGCGACCCGGATACCCGCGGCACTTTCCAACGCGGACACCCGTAGTCCTACCCAGGCCGTGGACGGCGTCATCTCGGTCAGCGCGATCGTCCCGGAGGTGTCCGACCATTCCGGGGTGATGGCGTCCGGGACGAGGCGGCGCAGGATCTGGTCGCGGGTCCACCGGACGGTGGCGACGGTGGGAATCCCGAGTCGTTCGTACACCTCGGCACGGCGAGGGTCGTAGATGCGGGCGACGACCCTGCCCACACCGAACATCTCCCGTGCGATCCGGGCGGATATGATGTTGGAGTTGTCGCCGCTGGAGACCGCGGCGAACGCCGCCGCGTCCCGGATGCCCGCCTCGATCAGGGTGGCCTGGTCGAAACCGACACCGGTGACCGTCCGGCCGGCGAAGTCCGCAGGCAGCCGGGCGAAGGCACCCGGGTCCTGATCGATGATCGCGACGCTGTGCCCGAACCGGTCGACGCTGCGGGCGAGCGCTGAACCGACCCGGCCGCAACCGAGGATCACCACATGCACGCGGCAGAGCGTAGCCCCCTGGCCGGCCCCGGTCGACGCGTCGCCGTTCCCGGTAGGCGCAGGTATCGCTCATGTCACACGGATGCGGCGCCGGTCACATTTCTCGGTAGCATCGCCGCGTGAGGCTCACGGACCGCCTCAAGCGCGGTTTCGTCGGTCGACCTCTCGGGAGCGACAGGCTCGGCGAGACGTTGTTGCCGAAGCGTGTCGCGTTGCCGGTGTTCGCCAGCGACGCGTTGTCCTCGGTGGCGTACGCCACCGAGGAGATTCTCCTTGTCCTGTCCCTGGGCGGAGTCGCGTTCTACCACTTCACTCCGTGGATCGCGGCCGCGGTGGTGGTCGTGATGCTGACCGTTGTCGCGTCCTACCGGCAGAACGTGCACGCCTATCCCAGCGGAGGCGGGAACTACGAGGTCGCCTCCACGAACCTGGGACGGTCGGCGGGGCTCACCGTCGCGAGCGCCCTGATGGTCGACTATGTGCTGACGGTGTCGGTGTCGGTGTCGGCGGGCGTGGCCAACCTGGCGTCCGCGGTGACCGCCATAGGCGAGCACAAGGTGCTGGTCGCCGTTGTCCTCGTCATCGTGCTGACGCTGATGAACCTGCGCGGCGTGCGTGAGTCGGGTACGGCGTTCGCCGTCCCGACCTACGGTTTCATGTTCGGCATCGCGGTCATGATTGTTGTTGGCCTGGTGCGGGCGGCCCTTGGCCACACCCCCCGAGCGGTGAGCGCCGACTACCAGATCCAGGCCGAGTCGTCGTTCGGTGGCCTTGCCACGGTGTTCCTTGCGCTACGCGCCTTCTCCTCCGGATGCACCGCGCTGACCGGTGTCGAGGCGATCAGCAACGGGGTGCCGGCCTTCCGTAAGCCCAAGAGCCGCAACGCGGCGTCCACGTTGTTGGCGATGGGTCTGATCGCGACCACGCTGTTTCTCGGGGTCACCGCGCTTGCGATCATCTCGCGTGTGCGGGTGGCGGAAAGAACCTCGGACCTCGTCGGTGCCCACGGCGAGCAGCCGACAGTGATCGCCCAGGTTGCCGGTGCGGTGTTCGGTGACAGGTCGATCGGGTTCGTCTACATCGCCGCCGTTACCGCACTCATCCTGGTGCTCGCGGCCAACACTGCCTTCAACGGTTTCCCGGTGCTCGGGTCGATCCTCGCCCGGGACGGCTACCTGCCCCGCCAGCTGCACACCCGCGGTGACCGGCTGGCCTACAGCAACGGCATCCTGCTGCTCGCCGGCTTCGCGATCACCCTGATCGTCGCCTTCCACGCCGAGGTCACCCGGCTGATCCAGCTTTACATCGTCGGGGTGTTCATCTCCTTCGTGTGCAGCCAGACCGGGATGGTCACGCACTGGGAGCGGTTGCTGCGCGACGAGACCGATCCGGCGGCCCGGCGTCGCATGCGACGCGCCCAGGTCATCAACTTCACCGGCGCCTGTCTGACCGCCACCGTGCTCGTCATCGTGCTCGCGACCAAGTTCACCCGCGGCGCGTGGATCGTCTGCGTCGCCATACCGGTGATCTTCGCGGGGATGCGGGCGATCCGTGGCCACTACGACCGGGTCGCCCTCGAGCTACAGCCCGAACCCGGACCGCCGACGTTGCCGTCCCGGATCCACGCTGTGATCCTGATCAGTAAACTGCATGCGCCAACCCTGCGGGCGTTGGCCTATGCCAAGGCCACCCGCCCGCACACCATTGTCGGGGTCACCGTGGCCGTCGACCCCGCCGAGGCCGAACGGCTGCGCCTGGCGTGGGAGGAACGAGGGATCGGCATCGACCTGGTGGAGCTCGCTTCGCCCTACCGTGAGATCACCCGACCGGTGCTGGAGTACGTCGCCGGCATCCGACGGGAGAGCCCCCGCGACGTGGTCACCGTCTTCATCCCCGAGTACGTCGTCGGGCACTGGTGGGAACAGCTGCTGCATAACCAGAGCGCGCTGCGGCTCAAGGCCCGGTTGCTCTACCAACCTGGGGTCATGGTCACCAGCGTCCCCTGGCAGCTCGTCTCGTCCGAGCAGGCCGGCCGACGTCAGGACCGGACCGTGCCGGGGGCCGTCCGCCGGGCGGCCGGCACGGTCGCTGGAGGTCAGCCGGCCCCCGGCGTCCCGGCAGGGGCCGGCCGGACGTCGGTCGGCGCCCGGATCGGGGAGACGGTCGCCTCGCCGGAGCGGGACGCCTCCGGGACCCCGCCGGAGGGAACGGGCGTCGGCACGGCCGGCGTGCCCCGGCGATGAGCGCCCGCCCGCCCCGGCCCGGCGCTCCCGGGCGGGACACCGGCAGGCCCGGGGACGTGGTCGAACTTGAGGTGGGGCCGGTCGCGCACGGGGGGACCTGCGTGGCGCGTGACAACGGGCGGGTGGTCTTCGTCCGGCATGCGTTGCCGGGGGAGCGGGTGCGGGCCCGGCTGACTGACACGTCGCATGCCCGGTACTGGCGGGCGGACGCCGTCGAGGTGCTGCGGGCGTCCACGGACCGGGTGGACCCGCCGTGCCCGCACGCCGGTGCCGGCCGCTGCGGGGGATGCGACTGGCAGCATGCTTCCGTTGCCGCACAGCGGCGGTTCAAGGCCGAGGTGGTCCGCGAGCAGCTCCACCGGCTGGCCGGGCTGGACCATCCGGTGGAGGTGGAGGCGCTCGACGGCGCGCCCGAGGGTCTTGGCTGGCGTACCCGGATGCGGTACACGTTGACCGAGCGGGGTGAGGTCGCGTTGCGTGGGAGCCGTTCCCACGAGGTCGTTCCCGCGGCGGACTGCCGGATCGCGCACCCGCTGGTACGTGCGGCGGTCGCCGGCCGGAGATTCGAAGGCGTGGACGCGGTCGAGGTTGCGGCGAGCGTGTCGAGCGGCACCGTGGTCGTCACACCGGTCGCAGCCGATGCCGATGCCGATGCCGATGCCGAAGCCGAAGTCGTGGAGTCGGTGCGCGGCCGGCGCTTCCGGCTGGATCCCGGGGTGTTCTGGCAGGTTCACCCCGGCGCGCCCGACGCGCTGGTGGACGCGGTGCTGACCGGCCTTACACCCCGCGCCGGGGAGACCGCGCTCGACCTGTACGCCGGTGCCGGTCTGTTCGCGGCCTCGCTGGCCGAGGCCGTCGGCCCGGGTGGCCGCGTGGTGGCGATGGAGTCCGACCCGCAGGCAGTGGCGTCCGCCGCCCGCAGCCTCGCCGATCTGCCGCAGGTGTCGTTGCGCGGTGTCCGGGTGTCGCCCGCGTCCCTGCGCGGGTTGGCCGGAGCCGGTGCCGACGTCGTGGTTCTCGATCCGCCTCGGGCGGGAGCGGGCGCGGCCGTGATGCGCGCGCTGCTTGCCCTTCGCCCGCGTGCGGTGGCGTACGTGTCCTGTGATCCCGCCTCGCTCGCCCGCGACCTGGCCGTGGCTGTTACGCAGGGTTACTCGCTTGTCGGTCTGCGGGCATTCGATCTGTTCCCGATGACCGCGCATGTCGAGTGTGTGGCGTTGCTGGAAGAGCGCTGACCATGCCCACCGGTCCTCCGGCGATCGACCATGGCTGATCCTAACTCGGCTCTCCCCGTCACGTCGGCCGGTCGCAGTAGGGGAGGCGTGGGTTGCCCGATGAGCCCGCGGAGGTCGGGGAGCGATACATCGTAGGGGCTGGCCGGTCCGGTCGCCTTCATTTTGGGACGTGTTCACATGTCCAATCTGTGACGCCGGCTGATCCGTTGACCTGCGTAGACTGAGCGGCGTCCAGGGCCGATCCCCTCAAAAAATAAGGGGGAGGGAGTGCACGGAGAGGAAGTGCCGGTGTCGCTTCTGTCGACCGTTCGCAGTCCGCACGATCTGAAAAGGCTGGCAGCAGAGGACCTCCCCGCCCTGGCGGCGGAGATCCGGGATTTTCTTATTCACGCGGTGGCGCGTACAGGTGGGCATCTCGGGCCGAATCTCGGCGCTGTCGAGCTCACCATGGCGATCCACCGGGTGTTCGACTCACCGCATGACCGGGTTCTCTGGGATACCGGTCATCAGTCGTATGTTCACAAGATTCTGACTGGCCGTGGGGACGCGTTCGTCGACCTGCGCCAGCGTGGTGGCCTTTCCGGCTATCCCAGCCAGACGGAGTCACCGCACGACATCATCGAGAACTCACACGCCTCCACAGCGTTGTCCTACGCGGACGGGTTGGCACGGGCATACGCGTTGCGCGGTGAGTCCCGGTCGGTCATTGCCGTCGTAGGTGACGGTGCGTTGACCGGTGGTATGTGCTGGGAGGCGTTGAACAACATCGCCGCGGCGGACCGTCCGGTGATCGTCGTCGTCAACGACAACGGGCGTTCCTACGCCCCGACGATCGGCGGGCTCGCCGATCATCTCGCCTCGCTGCGGCTCGCTCCCGAATACGAACAGGTCCTCGACGTCGTCAAACAGGTGCTGGGCCGGACGCCGTTGGTCGGCCCGCCGCTCTACGACGCCCTGCACGGCATCAAGCGGGGCATCAAGGACGTCGTCCAGCCACAGGGCATGTTCGAGGACCTCGGCCTGAAGTACGTCGGACCGGTGGACGGGCACGACGTCCACGCGGTGGAGTCCGCGTTGCGGCGTGCCCGGGACTTCGGTGGCCCTGTCATCGTCCACTGCGTGACCCGCAAGGGCTTCGGCTATCCTGCGGCCGAGCAGGACGACGCCGACTGCTTCCACGCTGTCGGGGTGATCGACCCGAGCACCGGCAAGCCGACGACCGCCGGTGGCGGTACCAGCTGGACGGGTGTGTTCTCCGACGAGATCGTCCAGATCGGCCGGGAACGTCCGGACGTGGTCACCCTCACCGCAGCCATGCTGCAGCCGGTCGGTCTGCAGAAGTTCGCCTCGGCCTTCCCCGACCGGGTGTTCGACGTGGGTATCGCCGAGCAGCACGCGGTGACCTCGGCCGCCGGTCTGGCCATGGGCGGCCTCAAGCCCGTGGTCTGTGTGTACGCGACGTTCCTCAACCGTGCCTTCGACCAGGTACTGATGGACGTCGCCCTGCACCGGCTGCCGGTGACCTTCGTCCTGGACCGGGCTGGTGTCACCGGTGAGGACGGGCCGTCCCACAACGGCATGTGGGACATGTCCTTCCTCCAGCTCGTGCCCGGACTGTCGCTTGCCGCGCCGCGGGACGCACCCACGCTGCGCGCCGAGCTGCGGGAGGCATTGGCGATCTCCGACGGGCCGTCGGTGGTTCGGTTCGCCAAGGGCAAGGTCAACCCGGACATCCCCGCGATCGATCGGGTCGGGTCGGTCGACATCCTCTACCGGTCGCCGGAGGTCACCCAGTCGCGGGAGGTGCTGCTGGTCGCGGTCGGAGTGATGGCGAGCACCTGTCTACAGGTCGCCGAGCGGGTCGCGAGCCACGGCATCGGGATCACCGTCGTCGACCCGCGGTGGGTGAAGCCGCTCGACCCGGCGCTCGTCGACCTGGCGCGGATGCACTCGCTCGTGGTCACGGTCGAGGACAACGGCCGGGTCGGTGGGGTCGGATCGACCTTCGCGCAGATGCTGCGGGACGCCGACGTGGACGTGCCACTGCGGGACTTCGGCATCCCACAGGCCTTCCTCGACCAGGGCAAGCGTCCCGAGGTGATGGCCGACATCGGCCTGTCCGCTCAGGAACTCGCCCGTAAGGTCGTCGAGATGGTCGCCGGTCGCGCGCCCGTTCTCGCGGACGAAGCCGAGGAGGAGACCGCCGCGGGCCAGCTCTGAGCTGGATCCACCACGGCCCGGCAAACACAGGTCAGCGCAGGTCCGGAGGGTACGGATACCCCGGCAGGGGTGACCGTACCCTCCGGACCTGCAGGCGTCGTCCCGCCGTGCTTGCCCCGCGACGCAAGGGGCCGACCGGCCGTATCCGGGCGGTTCTCCGCCCGGGCGCTTTTAGGCTGGTTGGATGCTGCCTTCTGAGGTCGGAGCCGCAGGGCCGGCCGTTCGTCGGCCTCCCCGCCGCGGACCGGATCGTCCGGGCCTGCGCCGGTGGCTGGTACGGGCGGCGCTGCTGGCCGCGGTGGGGCTGCTGGTGGTCGCTCTGGTCGGTCGGTGGAACGCCGTTCGGGCGTCGTTCGACGCGCTGACCGTCCTCGGCGTGGTCGCCTCCGGTGCCCTCACCATGGGGGCGGTCGGCATGACCGTGCTGGCGTGGCGGTCATTGCTGGTCGGGCTCGGCGCGGTGCTGCCGCTGCGCGCCGCCGTCCGGGTCTTCTTCGTCGGGCAGGTCGGCAAATACATCCCGGGCAGCGTGTGGCCGGTCCTGGCGCAGATGGAACTGTCACGCGACCATGGCGTCTCCCGGACGAAGGCCGCGTCCGCGAGCCTGATCGTGCTTGCCCTGGCGGTTCCCTGCGGCGGCGTGGTCGCCGCCGTGACCCTGCCGTTCGCCTCGGCAACCGCGTTACGTCACTACGCCTTCGCGCTGCTGGTCGTGCCGGTGTTCGCGGTGTTGCTGTACCCGCCGGTGCTGTCGAGGCTGTTGGCGTTCGCGTTCCGGCTGCTGCGCCGCCCGCCGCTGGAGCAGGAACTCGCCGGCCGCCGGGTGCTGGCCGCCGCCGGCTGGCTGCTGGCGAGCTTCGTGTCGTCCGGGGTGGCGACCTGGCTGCTGGCCCGCGATCTTGGGCCGTCCGTGCACGGCCCGCGGCTGCTCCTGCTGTCCACGGGCGGGTACGCGCTCGCGTGGACGGCCGGGTTCCTCGTGCTCGTTGTCCCGGCCGGCGCGGGCGTGCGGGAGGCCGTGCTCATCCTTGCGCTGGCCCCGGCGCTGGCGAGTGGCCCGGCGACGCTGCTCGCCCTGGTCATCCGGCTGTTCGTGACCGTGGCGGACCTGCTGTGGGCCGCGGTCGGGATGATGCTGCGCCCCCGCGCGGGTGGTCGGGGAGGCGACCCGGTGCCACCCCCGATGGTGAGGTGAGCTCGTCCACACCCATCACCGCGGGTCGGTAGATCCAGTGCGGCGGTGGGATCAACGGCGGTGGGATCAACGGCGTTCGATGCGCTGAGGCTCGCCGCCCTCCTTCCAGAACTCGATCACAAGGTGATCGCCTGTCGGTCTGATCATCGACAGTTCGGTGACGTCCACCCGGTACAGGTCGCCGAGCAGCGGCACCTGCCGGCCGGTCGCCGCCGTGAACGCGCCGCGGAAGGCGTCCAGGTCGGCTTGGTTGCTGACGCTGACGGCCCGGCCGCTGATCCGCGCGTCCCCGTCGGTGACGTTCTTGTCGGTGGTCGCGCTGTGCAGGGCGCAGCGGGGGTCGCCCTGTAGGTCGAGACTCTTGCGCGACCGTGGCATCATGCCGAGCCATAGCTCACCGAGCGCGAACAGTGGCTCGATCCCGCTCACCCGGGGGGAGCCGTCGTGCCGGAGCGTGGCGAGAATCGCGAGCCCATACGCCTCGAACCGGCCCTGGACCGCCGCCGCGAGTTCCGGCGCGGCCCTTTCAACAGCACTCCAGTTGGTCATGCCGGCCATGCTCCCAGCCACCACCGACAGTCCCACGGTGGGTGATCCGGCCGCTTCGTGGCAGGCCTGCTGCAGGTGATTCCGGTGGATCTGCTGACCGCCGGCGGTCCGGATCGTGGATCTTCTGCTACGACTTCAGCGGATCAATCCATCGGACGCCCGGAAAGCATGCGAAGCCGGCGGCCATCTCCTGTCACCCGGAACGCCCGATGGGACGG
This sequence comes from Frankia sp. Cppng1_Ct_nod, assembly GCF_920656135.1. NCBI lineage: Bacteria > Bacillati > Actinomycetota > Actinomycetes > Frankiales > Frankiaceae > Frankia > Frankia sp. Cppng1_Ct_nod. Next base: position 17,028 of record NZ_CAKKTK010000023.1, read on the forward strand.
TCCGGGTGTGGCGGCATGCCCGTCGTATGACTACTATGACTATCCTGACCTACTTGACTGGAGGTCCGTCATGACGGAACCAGCGAGCCAGTGGACAGCCGCATCCGCCAAGGCGCACTTCAGCGAGATGCTCGACCAGGCTGCATCCGAAGGACCCCAGACGATTACCCGTAACGGGCGCAGGACCGCGATCGTGGTGTCCATCGAGGAGTGGGAACGCAAGACACGCCGCATCGGCACTCTGGGCGACTTCCTCGCCGCATCGCCGCTCGGTGAGGTGGCCGACCTCATCCAGCGACCGCGGGAAACCTCCCGCGACATCGATCTGTGAACGTCCTGCTCGACACCAACGTTCTGTCGGAACGAGCGCGCCCCCGTCCCGACCCCGCCCTCGTCCACTGGATCGACGGCCTGGACGAGGACCATACGTTCATCAGCGTCCTCTCGCTGGCGGAGATCCGTCGGGGGATCGAACGCCTCCCGGCAGGGAGTCGACGGACATACCTGGCAGCCTGGTTGGACAGGGATCTGGTGACCCGCTTCGCGGACCGCATCCTCGCGGTCGACCTCCCCGTAGCGCAATCCTGGGGCGTACTTGTGGCGAACGGCGACCGCAACGGCACACCCGTGCCGATCATCGACGGCTTCCTCGCGGCGACCGCTGCGGTACACGAGTTGACGCTCGCCACCCGCAACACCGGGGACTTCGCCCGACTGGGGATCCCACTGGTCAACCCGTGGAGCGACGATGCAACCTGGTGAGAGGTCGCGCACTCCGAAAGCGGCCTACCGATCGTTTCGCTGAACCGGCGACGCCGTCTGGATCGTGGATCTTCTGCTACGGCTTCAGCGGATCAATCCATCGGACGCCCGGAAAGCGTGCGAAGTCGGCGTCGCTGGAACACAGTTCGGCACCGTGCTCGATGGCGAGGGCGGCCAGATGCGCGTCGGACGTAAGGTTCCCGGCCGTTCCCAGCGGACCGAGGAGCTGGCGGAGTACCGCAGCATGACGTTCAGTGGGATGTACCACCATGGCGCATGGTCTGGCGAGCCACCCGTCAACGACGTCGAGGATCTCGTCCGGTCGGAACGGGTTATGAAAGATCGTGGCACGTGTCGTCAGCCGGATGACCGCGAGAAGCACCGGCCAGGTGAATGCCATGGTCTCCGTGCCGGACAGCACCTGATCGAGCCATGCTTTCGACGGCTCGTGTCTTGGTGAGGTGTCGTCGAGCGCGTATATCAGCAGGTTGACGTCGGGCAGCTTCACTTGCGCAGTTCGAGCTTGCTGATGATCTCTGCGTCCTCGAGTTCGGAACTCAGTCGCAGTGCCTTGTCGAGGTTGACATCCGGTCGCAGCCCGAGCGATCTGGTAGGCGTCCGGTAGGGGGGAACATCCTGGTGTCGGCTTGCCAGGCCGGTGCGGATAAGCGTGTTCAGCGCTTCCTTGAAGGAGACGCCCCGCTCGCGGACGACTTCCCTGATGGCGATTGCCACATCCGGGTCGAGGGTCACCGTTGTCCGCATGGATGCATCGTAACATCATAAGGCTTGCTGTCATGATGCTACCGCCTGTCCGCCTGCGGAGGGAAGCGGTGGGCAGACGGACAGGCGCGCGGCGCGACCCCCGTCGGAAAACAGCGGATCGGGAAGGCGGCGTCAGGAACGAGACCGGGTCAGGAGATGGTCGCGACACCCGGCTTGCCGAAGCGTCTACCGGTGATCTTTTCGCTGACGCCGGTGCGGTCCAGGTAGGGAGTGATACCGCCGAGGTGGAACGGCCATCCCGCGCCGAGAATCAGGCATAGGTCCACATCGGCAGCCTCGGCGACCACGCCCTCGTCGAGCAGGACGCGGATCTCCTCGGCGAGGGCGGCGAGCGCGGCCTCCCGGACCTGGTCACCGGTCAGGGCCGGACGGTCGCCTTCGGTGTTGACCCGGATGAGTTCGGCGGCCTCCTGGTCGACCTCCTGCCCGTTCGGGCCCCACGTGTAGACGCCGGTCCGCCCGGCGGCGACCAGCCGGGCGAGACCCTCGGGCTTGCCGAAGCGGTCCGGATAGGCCGTGTGCAGGGTCTCGGCAACGTGCAGAGCGACCGCCGGGCCGACCAGCGCCAGCAGCACCAGGGGTGACATGGGCAGGCCGAGGGGTTCGAGGGCACGGTCGGCCTCGGTCAGCGGGGTGCCGCTCTCGACGGCGCCCAGCACCTCGCCCAGGAACCGGGTGAGTAGCCGGTTGACGACGAATGCCGGCATGTCGGCGGTGAGCACCGCGTTCTTCTTCAGCTTCTTCGCCACCGCGAGCGTGGTCGCGATCGCGGCGTCGTCGGTGCGGCGGCCACGCACCACCTCGACCAGCGGCAGGACCGCCACCGGATTGAAGAAGTGCAGCCCGGCGACCCGCTCCGGGTGCGTCAGCCCCGCGGCCATCTCACTGACCGACAGCGCCGAGGTGTTGGTCAACAGCAGGGTCTGCGGGCCGACGACCGCCTCCAGCTCACCCAGCACCTTCTGCTTGACCGCGAGATTCTCGAACACCGCCTCGATGACGAGGTCCGCGTCAGCGAACGCGTCCTTCGTCAGTGAGCCGGTCACGCCCGTGCGCAACCGGGAGGCCTTGTCCGGGGAGATCCGCTTCTTGGCCAGCAGGTTGTCGATCTCGGTGTGGACCGTGGCCACCCCCGCGTCGAGGCGGGCCTGGTCGATGTCGGTCAGCACGACCGGAACCTCCAGGCGCTGCGCGAACAGCAGCGCGAGCTGGCTCGCCATCAGCCCGGCGCCGACCACTCCGACCTTGGTGACCGGCCGGGCCAGCGCCTTGTCCGGTCCGCCGACGGGACGTTTCGCCCGCTTCTGCACCAGGTCGAAGGCGTAGAGGCCCGCGGCCAGCTCCTCGGTGACGGCGAGGTCGGCGAGCGCCTCCGTCTCGGCGGCGTAGCCGGTGTCCGCATCGACGGTCTCGGCGCGTTCGATCAGGTCCAGCGCCCGGTAGGCGGCGGGAGCGGCGCCGTGCAGCCTGGCGTCGGCCAGCGCCCGGCCGCGGGCGACGGCGTCCGCCCATGCCTGGCCACGCGCCACCGGCGCCCGCCCCGACCCCGGGTCGATCTCACCGCGGATGACCTGGCCGACCCAGCGCAGAGCCTGCTCCAGGAAGTCCGCCGGTTCCAGCAGGACGTCGGCGAGACCGAGCGTGAACGCTTGCCCGGCCTTGAGCATCCTGTTCTGGTTCAGCGGGTTCTCGACGGCGACGGTGACCGCGCGGTCCGCGCCGACCAGGTTCGCCAGCAGCTGGGTTCCGCCCCATCCGGGTACCAGCCCGAGGAAGACCTCCGGCAGGGCCAGTGCGCTGACGGACGACGACAGCGCCCGGTAGTCGCAGTGCAGTGCCAGTTCCAGGCCGCCGCCCATGGCCGCACCGTTGACCAGCGCGAACGTGGGGATCTTGCGGCCGCCGAACCTGCCCTCGCCGATCCGCCGCATGGCCGCGTGTCCGAGTTCGCCGAGTTCGTGAATGGCGTGCCTGGCCGCCTCCGGGTCGGTGAACGACGACCGGAACGAAAGGTCGGCCCCAACACTGAAGATGAACGGCTTGCCGGTGACGGCGACCGCGGACACGGCCGGGGTGTGCGTCTCGATCTCGTCCGCGGCGGCGAGCAGGTTACGCAGGCCCGCGGGGCCGAAGGTCGACGGCCGGGTGTGGTCGAGGCCGTTGTCGAGGGTGATGAGCGCGACCGGCCCGGTCACGTCCGGGAGGGTCACGTAGCGGACGTGGGCGTGCGTCACCACCTCGCCCGGGTGGTCGAGGGCTTCCGGGTGGTCGAAGGCTGGAACCTGCGTCGAACTCATGCTGCTTCTCCCGTCCGGTCGGTCGCCCCCGACGCGCCCTCGAAGTGCGGGTTTTCCCAGATGGTCGTCGCGCCCATGCCGAGGCCGACGCACATGGCGGTGAGCCCGTAACGGATCTCGGGACGCTCGGTGAACTGGCGTGCGAGCTGCGTCATCAGTCGGACGCCGCTGGATGCCAGCGGATGCCCAAGCGCGATCGCACCGCCGTAGGGGTTCACCCGCGGGTCGTCATCGTCGATCTTGAAGTGGTCGAGGAACGCGAGCACCTGGACGGCGAATGCCTCGTTCAGCTCGAACAGCCCGATGTCGTCGATGGACAGGCCGGTGCGGGCCAACGCCTTCTCCGTGGACGGGATCGGCCCGACGCCCATCACGTGGGGTTCGACGCCCGCGAAGCCGAAGCCGACCAGCGTCATCTTCGCGGTGAGACCGAGCTCGTCGGCGATGTCCGCGGCGGCGAGGACGCAGCCGGTGGCCCCGTCGTTGATGCCGGCGGCGTTCCCCGCGGTCACCCGGCCGTGCGGGCGGAACGGGGTCTTCAGACCGGCGAGTCCTTCGAGGGTGGTTTCCGGGCGGGGCGGCTCGTCGGCGGTGACAAGCTCCCAGCCGCTTTCGACGTGCCGGGCGGCGACCGGGACCAGGTCGGGCTGGATCCGACCGTCCGCGTAAGCCTTGGCCACCTTCTGCTGGGAGGCGAGCGCGTACGCGTCCGCCCGCGCCTTGGTGATCGCCGGGTAGCGGTCGTGCACGTTCTCCGCGGTCTGGCCCATGACCAGGGCGGAGAGGTCGACGAGCTGCTCGGAGACGAAGCGGGGATTGGGGTCCGCGCCCTCGCCCATGGGATGGCGACCCATGTGCTCCACCCCACCGGCGATCGCGACGTCATAGGCGCCGATGGCGATCGCGGACGCGGTGGTCGTGACGGCGGTGACCGCGCCCGCGCACATCCGGTCGATGGCGTAGCCGGGCACGGACTGCGGCAGGCCGGACAGGATGCCCGCGACCCGGCCGATGGTCAGACCCTGGTCCCCGGTCTGGGTGGTGGCGGCTATCGCCACCTCGTCGACGCGTTCGGCCGGCAGCGACGGATTGCGCCGCAGCAGTTCGCGGATGACCCTGACGATGAGATCATCCGCTCGTGTTTCGGAGTAGACCCCTTTCGCCTTGCCGAAGGGGGTGCGGACGCCATCGACGAACACGACGTCGCGGACGGAGTCCCTGGCAGCTAGGAACACGGTGCCTCCTGACCGAGGGCACGAAGCCGGAGCCGACGTGGTCGCCGACACACTGAGCCTACGGCAGGAGATTACTCATGAGTAACTCTGCCGGCGGCTACCCGTCGACGGCGTCGGCCGTGTCGTCCCGGGTGGGCGGTTCGGGCAGGCAGCCGGCGATCGGCCCGGCGGTGAGCTCCACCTGCCAGGGCCGGGCGCCGCCGTCGCATAGCAGCCTCGTGACGGCCTCGACCGTTGCCGGCTGCGGCGGCGACCAGACGATCCGGCGGGCGAGAGCCGGCTCCAGCAGGTTCTCCACCGGCATGGTCCGCTCGGCCGCGATCGTGCCGAGGCGGGCCCGCACCCGGGCGAGGCGGGCGGCGGCCACCGGATCGCGGTCGGCCCAGCGGTTCGGCGGGGGCAGGCCGTCACCTCCGGCCGCGGTCGGCACCGGCAGGGCGTCCTCAGGCAGCCCGGCAGCCTCCCGCAGGGCGCTGAACCAGGTCCGTCCACTGCGTCGCAGCCGGGGGCCAGAGAAGACCGGCAGCCGGGTGAGGGCCTCGACGTCCGCGGGGTTGTTGAGGACCGCCTCGATGATCGCGCTGTCGGGAAGAATCCGCCCGGGTGCGATGTCGCGTTCCCGGGCGATCCGGTCCCGGGTCGTCCACATCGAACGGACCGCGGCGAGTTGGCGACGGCTGCGGACGCGGTGGATCCCGCTGGTGCGCCGCCACAGCTCCGGTCGCGGTTCACGTGGGGGAGCGGCGGCGATCGCGGCGAACTCCTCACGTGCGAAAGGCAGCTTGCCCTGCTCGTCGAGCTCGACTTCCAGGGCGTCACGCAGCTCGACGAGCAGTTCGACGTCGAGCGCGGCGTAGCGTAGCCACGGTTCGGGTAACGGCCTGGTCGACCAGTCGGCCGCCGAATGCCCCTTCTCGAGGGTGAAACCCAGCACCTTCTCGACCATGATTCCGAGTCCGACCCGCTCGTAGCCCAGCAGCCGGCCGGCGAGCTCCGTGTCGAACAGGGTCGCGGGGCGCAGACCGACTTCCGACAGGCACGGCAGGTCCTGGCTGGCGGCGTGCAGGACCCATTCGGCGTCACCGACGGCGTCCTGCACGGCGCAGAGGTCCGGTACGGCGATCGGATCGATGAGATGGGTGCCCGAGCCCCGGCGGCGGATCTGCACCAGGTAGGCCCGCTGGCTGTAGCGATATCCCGACGCCCGTTCGGCATCGAAGGCGACCGGACCGGTGCCGGCGGCCAGCGCCGTCGCGGCTATGCGCAGTGATACCTCGTCGACGACTACGGAAGGTATGCCCTCGGACGGTTCGAGTAGCGGACGAGCATGCTCCCCGCTGCTGCTGGGGTCTTGGCTGACCTGGGGCGATGAGTCCGGAACCGTCGACGTCACGATCGGCGATCGTACGTCGGGAACAGCGGCTGAGCGGGGCGGTCAGCCGGACGGGGCCCGAACAAATCGGCCGAGGTCGGCGGTTGACGTCGAATCAGCCGTCCATTGTCACTCGTGGCAGCCTCCTTGACGCACAGCGTTCTCGACAGTGGGATACGGGAGTGGGACCATCATGATTTATGATCATGGTTCCCGGCGACTTGGCAGGGGCACCACGCCACAGACCCGCGGTGGCAGGCCCACCATGGCTGCCAGCAGGTCCGCGAAAGCGTGCAGTTGCGCCACCGCCTCGACGGGTCTCCACGCGCGGCGCCCGGTACCGCCCGAGGTCTCGGCCCAGTCCGGAGACCACGAACACCTCAGTTCCATGTCCGAGCTGTCGCCGTCCGCCGCGAGTACGCCGAAACGCCTCGAGTTCGTGACGGTCACGGTGCCGCCCATCGCGCGGTATGCGGCCTGGTTGGTGTCCAGCGCCTCACGCAGCCATGACCAGACGACCTCGGGCAGGAACGGGTCCGTGGCGATCTCGGGATCGATGGCCGCCCGCGCGTAGCAGACGAACCTCGCGGTGCCTTCCCAGGCGCTGTGCCCGGCCGGATCGACGAGGAGGATGAGACGCCCGGAGGCGACCTCGTCGCCGTCTCGGGACAGGCCTCCGGCGACGGCGAACGCATACGGCGCAAGCCTCGTCGGTGCCTGGAGCTCGTGTACGGCGACCTCCGACCGGACCCGCCCCAGCGCGTCCCGCAGCGCCTGGGTCGCGGCTGCGAAGACCGGTGGGGCTTCATCCGGAGACAGCGACGCGCCCATGGACGTCACGTTAGGACTTCCGGGCCGCAGGCGCTGAATGGATCTTGAGTCGCGGTGGGGCCGGTTCCATGGACGACCGGCCCACCGGGGCCGGCCATCTGATCAGGCGACATGGTAGCGCTGGTCGCGAACCGGCGATCCGGCGGGTCGGTCACGTCTTGCCACACCGACCCGGGACGGCCGGGAAGCCACCGGCCGCGGGGTACTGGACGCACTCGGGTCGAGGAAGATCGGCGGGTCGAGGAACACCGCCGTCCCGCACTCGACACAGGCGCGGTCAGGGCAGTCCATGCCATGCCCGTCCTGACACGGCGGTTGTTCGAAAGCGCGCTCGTCGCCGCATTCGGGGCAGGCAAGAAGAGTCAACCCGTCGGCGCCCACATGGACCTGTTCCATCCGAACACCACTCCCAGGGCAGCCCATGACAGAAGGGTTCGTATGGACATCACGGACCCTCTCATCCGATTCCGACTTCCCTGACGGTGGCACGGACCGGTCGTATCTCCACGCATCCTGTCCCGGCGTGTCGTGCCTGCCAGTCATGTCCGCAGGTGTCCCGAGTGCCCGCCTTTGGCATGTGGCCGGGCATGTGGCCGCCCGGTTCCGGACCGTGTCGGTGTTCTCGTCAGGTCGGGAGCTGGGATTCGCCGCCGGCCCGAACCGCCACATCCGCCGTCGGCGTACCCGCACCGGATCCGCGCAACCACCGGCGTTCGACGAAGTACGGGGCCACCGGCAGGACCGATGCGCCCAGCGCCAGCAGGGTTTTCGACACGGGCCAGCGTTGGTCCACGGCGACGGCGATCATGATTGCGCAGTAGGCGAGGAAGAGTACTCCGTGTATCGGTCCGAGCACCCGGACGCCGCCGGGCCGGTCGGCGCCGTACTTGACCGCGGTCGCCACCAACAGGAGCAGGAACGACGTCGCCTCGGCGACCGAGACGGCCCGGGCGGCGGGTAGCGTCCGGGTACCTGCACGCGACCGGCGCTCACTGTCGTCCGGCATGTTCGTCCTCCTTCGGGGCGGCAGCGCTCCCCCCGCTCTTCTACGTCAGGTCGAAGATAACCCGTGTCCGGCCTGCGCATGGCGGTCCGGGCGTGCCGGATGCGTCCCGGCACGGTGTTCGTCCGAGGCGACCGGCGTGACGGACGTCGCGGCGACGCCGGCGGCCGATCGGGCACGCCCCGGAGCCGGCATGCAACCATCAAGGCCATGTATTCGGCAGCGGCGTATTCGGCAGCGGTGCCCAGACGACCGGCCCCAGACGTGTCCACTCCCGTGTCCGAGCTTCACGACACGCCGTTCCTGCGGGCCTGCCGTGGCGAGCCCACCGAACGCACCCCGGTGTGGTTCATGCGTCAGGCCGGCCGTGCACTGCCCGAATACCGCAAGTTGCGGGCCGGGACCGCGATGCTCGATTCCTGCCGTGACCCCGCCATGGTCACCGAGATCACCCTGCAGCCGGTCCGCCGTTTCCACCCGGACGCCGCGATCCTGTTCTCCGACATCGTGCTGCCCCTGGTCGCCATCGGCGTGGACCTCGACATCGTCGCCGGCGTGGGTCCGGTCATCGCGGACCCGGTCCGCGACCACGGCGGGCTGGCGCGGCTGCGTCCACTTTTCGGTGACGACGTGGCATACGTGGCCGAGGCCGTGCGGACCCTTGTCGCGGAGCTGGGGTCGATCCCGCTGATCGGGTTCGCCGGCGCCCCTTTCACCCTCGCCAGCTACCTTGTCGAGGGCGGCCCGAGCCGGACGCATGCCCGTACCAAGGCGCTGATGTACGGCCAACCCGTGCTCTGGCACGAACTGCTGGAGCGGCTCGCCGACATCGCGGTCGGCTTCCTGCGGGTGCAGATCGAAGCCGGGGTCAGTGCCGTGCAGCTGTTCGACTCGTGGGCCGGAGCCCTGGACGAGGCCGACTACCGCCGTTACGTCCTCCCGCACAGTCAGCGTGTGCTCGATGCCGTCAGGGACGGCGGTGTCCCGCGCATCCACTTCGGGGTGAACACCGGTGAGCTGCTCGGCGCCATGGCCGAGGCCGGCGCGGACGTGGTCGGAGTGGACTGGCGGGTCCCGCTCGACGAGGCCGCCCGGCGGATCGGCCCGGCCCGGGCGGTGCAGGGCAACCTCGACCCGACCGCCGTCTTCGCGCCGGAACACGTCCTTGCCGAGAAGGTCCGGGACGTGTGCGCGCGTGGCGCCAAGGCCGACGGTCACGTGTTCAACCTCGGGCACGGTGTGCTGCCCGAAACCGATCCCGGAGTGCTTGCCCACATCGTCGACCTGGTTCACGAGGCCTGATCGGCTGCTCGACCGTTGCACCGGGCTGGGTTGTGAGGTGCCTTTCCTCACCGTTGCCGCCACATCGCCGGGTCGCCCCGACCCGTGCACCTGCTGCCGGGAGACACTGGGGTTGTGGCGGCGGGCATCGGAGCAGGCGGCCGCGACCGGGAGGAGCGGGTCTGCATGCGGGTCGTCGTGGTCGGAGCAGGGATCGCGGGTCTTTCGGCCGCGCACGCGTTGCGGGGCCGGGCCGAGGTCACCGTGGTCGAGTCCGGCGACCGTGTCGGAGGCAAACTCCGGACCACTGCGTTCGAAGGCCTGGATATCGACGAGGGTGCGGAGTCGTTCCTCGTCCGGGTCCCGGAGGCCGTGCGCCTCGCCCGTCATGTGGGTCTCGGTCACGACATCATCCACCCGGCCACCGCCGCGGCGTCACTGCTGATCTCCGGCCGGTTGCGTCCACTGCCGCCGCGGACCCTGCTCGGTGTCCCCACCGATGCGGTCGGCCTGATCCGTTCCCGGGTGCTGTCACCGGCCGGGCTGATCCGTGCCGCAGCGGACCTGGTGCTGCCGCGCACCACGCTGCCCGACGATCCGACCGTCGGTGGCTATGTGGGCGCGCGGGTCGGTCGCCAGGTCGTCGAGCGCCTGGTCGACCCGCTGCTCGGCGGGGTCTACGCCGGACGGGCTGATGCCCTGTCCCTGCGCGCCACGGTTCCGCAGCTGACCCCGATCCTGTCCGAGAACCGCTCGTTGCTGATTGGTGCCTACCGGGTACGGGCTCGGACCGCGCCCGCCGATCCCGCGGGAACGCCGGTGTTCGCATCCGTCCGTGGCGGCCTCGGGCGGTTCGCCGCACAGGTTGCGGACGCCAGCGAGGCAAAGGTGCTGCTGCGCACAACCGTCCACGCGGTGGACAGGACCAGTCGTGGCTGGCGGGTGACCATTGCCGGTGCCGGCGGTGAGCTGGGCGAGTCGATGATCGAGGCCGATGCTGTGATCTTCGCGGTGCCCGTGCCGGTGGCCCGCGCGCTGCTGACACCGGTGGCGCCGCATGCGGCCGCGCCGTTGGCCGCAGTCCCGTACGCCTCCGTGGCGTTGACCACGCTGCTCTACCGCGGGGTGCGGCTCCCGGCCGGCAGCGGCTACCTTGTCCCGCCGGGAGAGGGCGCGATCGTCAAGGCTGCGACGTTCCTGTCCGCGAAGTGGCCGCACCTGCCGGCGGGTACCGGACTGACCGTGGTGCGGGCCAGCGTCGGCCGGGCCGGTGACGAACGTGATCTGGAGCGTTCCGACGTCGAGCTTGCCGGTGTCGTCGCGGCCGAACTCGCCGCCGCCACCGGTCTGACGGCCCGCCCGGTGGCCAGCCGGGTGAGCCGCTGGGACGGCGGACTTCCGCAGTACCTGCCGGGCCATCTGGACCGGACGGCGACCGCCCGTCGGGGACTGCCCGCCGGTCTGGCACTCGCCGGGGCCGGCTACGACGGGGTGGGCATTCCGGCGTGCATCCGGTCCGGCGAGGCGGCCGCGGAGACGGTGCTGCGATCCGACGACACCGTCCGCGTCGGACGCTGAGGTTCCCGCTGACGGACACCGGGCAGGCCGGGACCACACACCGGACAGCGCCGCCGGGTCCGGGGTTGTCGGGTCCGGGGTTGCTCGCTGGGTGACAATTGGTCCATGTCCGCGACTCCCAGAACCGAGACTTCCCGAACCGAACCCGCGTCGTCCGCCCGGGACCTCAACGCCGAACTGCTGTACACCTCGTGGTCGGTCTTTGCGGCGCGTGACGCCCTGCCCGCGGACCGGACGGCGATCGTGGCCGAGGTGGAGGACCTGCTGGACGGGGCGCTCGCCAAGGACGTCTACACCCGCGGTGTCTATGACCTGAGCGGCTACCGCGCGGATGCCGACGTCCTGCTGTGGTGGACCAGCCCCGACCCCGACCTGCTGCAGGAGACCTATCAGCGCTTCCGCCAGAGCGCCCTGGGGCGGGCCATGACGCCGGTGTGGACCGGGGTTGGCCTGCACCGGCCCGCCGAATTCAACCGCAACCATGTGCCCGCCTACGTCCGTCGTGAGGATCCGCGGCCGTATGTGTGCGTCTACCCGTTCAACCGGTCGCTGGAGTGGTACCTGCTGCCCGACTACGAGCGCCGCGGCATGCTGGCCGAACACGGGATCATGGGCCGGGAGTTCGCCGACGTCCGGGCGAACACGGTGGCCGCGTTCGGGCTTGGTGACTACGAGTGGTTGCTGGCGTTCGAGGCGGACGAACTGCACCGGATCGTGGACTGTCTGCGGCACCTGCGTGCCAGTCGGGCGCGGGCGCACACCCGACTGGAGACTCCGTTCTTCACGGGTGCCCGCAAGCCCATTGTCGATCTTGTCGCGGCCCTGCCGTAAAGCCCGGTGCCACAGTAGTCGCGGTGGGCCCGTCGGCGGGCGGTGTCACTCTCGGGCCCGGTACCAGACCGTGAACCCGCATAGTTACGACGGGTAGTCGACGCTTCCCGTCCTCTGTGGTTTTTTCCTCGCGGACGCGGGCTCACGGCCACTTCTCGCCGGGTGGGTGTTCTGGATGACCAGGTCATTACATGGTCATTACTATTGGTGGCTTCACCCGTACCGCAGATCGCGGTGATTGCTTGTTACGATCGGTTACGACAAGTTCATGGACGTCTGGTCTGCGTCACTCAGTCGACAGCTTACGGTAACTGCTGGGGGGCGCTGGATTGGTTCTCCGGCGGTGCCGGTACGGTTTTCCCGTGGTAATTGAGCACCGCCGGTCGTGTGGAGATTCGGCCCGTCCTTCACTCTGTGCAACTTCTTGATGGCGGCGAAGCGGAATGATCTCTTATTGGACGGGGGGCGGTTGATGCCGTGGATTGAGACGTCCGATCGCAGACGGTGAGAAGTTGTCCGAGTCCTGGGGGGCTGGCAGTGACGGAGACAATGTCCGATAACGCTCGGGCGTCGGTGGGTACGACGATGCTGTCGCCCGTCCGTGGCCCTGACATGTGGGAACGCGACGATCTCGTCCAGGACGAGATGTCCTCGGCGGGCCGGCAGCGTAGCCGTCGCCAACCCCCGGCCACGAACTCCGCGACCACGGGTCCCCTGGAACGGGTCGGCTACCGGGCCCAGGTCGCCTGGGAGCGCAGGTATGTCCGCCTGCTCATCGTGTTCGACGCCGTGGGGTGTGTCCTGGCGACCGTCGTGGCATTCCTGGCACGTTTCGGCGAAGATCCGGTCTCGTCATGGCCGTATATCCTGATGAGTGGTGTCCTGCCGCTGGCCTGGGTGCTGTCGATGTCATTCGGGCGTGCATATGAGGGGCGCTTTCTTGGTGGGGGCTCGGAGGAATTCCGGCGGGTCGTCAACGCGGCGGCCCGAATCACCGCGTGCGTGGCCGTCGTTTCGTACGCGACAAAACTTGAGATCGCCCGGAGCTACGTCCTCATCGCCTTTCCCGTCGCGACGCTGCTGTCGGTCGTCGGGCGGTCCGGCGGACGCGGCATCCTGCATCGGATGCGTCGTGGCGGCCGCTGTCTGCACAGGGTCCTGGTGGTCGGCGCCGGCGAGTCCGCGGCGAACCTCGTGCGTCTGGCCCGCCGTGACCCGACATCTGGATGGTCGGTGGTCGGGGTCTGCCTGGATCGTTCCCCCGGGCGTCACAGCCATGACCGGCCCGAATTCAGCGGCTTCGATCTGCTCGGGGTTCCCATCGTCGGAACATTGGAGAACGTCCACACCGCGATCCAGGTAACCAGGGCGACAACTGTTGCCATCTGTCCGCAGCTGGACAGTGACACGCTCCACCGGGTGATGTGGGCACTCGAAGGCAGTGACGTCGACGTTCTTGTCGGTTCGGCGCTCACCGATGTCACGGGTCCGCGTATCTCGATTCGTCCGGTCGCGGGACTTCCCCTCCTGCATATCGAGGAACCGGAGCTGACCGGTGCCCGTCGGGTTCTGAAGGCACTCTTCGACCGGCTTCTCGCGCTCGGCGCGATACTGGTCTTCGCGCCGGTGCTGATCGCGCTTGCGGTCGCCGTCCGGCTGACCAGCCGGGGGCCTGCGATCTTCAAACAGATGCGGGTGGGCCGGGGCGGTGAGACGTTCCAGATGTACAAGTTCCGCTCGATGTACACCGATGCAGAGACGCGGCTGGACGAGCTGCGCGCGGCCAACGAACGGTCCGAAGGTCTACTTTTCAAGATCCGGGATGATCCGCGGGTGACGCCGGTCGGCCGGTTCCTGCGGAAGTGGTCACTGGACGAACTGCCCCAGCTGTTCAACGTCCTCAACGGGAGTATGTCGCTGGTCGGCCCCCGGCCGCCGTTGCCCTCGGAGGTGGCCAAGTATGAGGGCGACGTACATCGCCGGCTGATGGTCAAGCCCGGGCTCACCGGGCTGTGGCAGATCAGCGGCCGCTCGGATCTTGAGTGGGACGAGTCCGTTCGCCTGGATCTGCGCTACGTCGAGAACTGGTCGCTGGCCATGGACTTCGTGATCCTGTGGCGGACGATGTTCGCTGTCATCCGCCGCGAGGGCGCGTACTGAGCATCACTGGTCGTCGCGTCGCTGGTCGGCAGGGTGGGGCGGGAACGCTCCCCGGTCGTACGCGATGATCGCCGATGGCAGGCTGGGGAAGAGCCGGTCTGGTCCGATCTTCTCCTCCAGGCCGTATGCGCGCAGGTCGTCGAGCAGGTCCTGTTTGACGCGGGCCAGTGCGAGGACGATCCCGCGGTCCGCGAGCTCGGTTCGCAGCTCCTCCATGGCGTCCAGCGCGGTGATGTCCACCTCGATGTTCGCCTCGATGTTCGCCTCGATGTTGAGGATGAACCAGTCCAGGGGCCCTCGTGCTGGTCGGTCGCGGCCAGGGTGAGGCCCAGGCGGCGGCGACGCGGTCATCGCCTGAGCATGGCCGATACCGGCGCATCCGGCCCCGCCGCGTTCTACGTTCGAGGGGATGTCGACAGGGCTGGATCGGGGCGTTGGATGGACGAGATCCTCGCCGCCAACCTGCGTTCCTACGCGGGTGGTGGTGAGGTGGCCGGCTATCTCACGACGCCTTATCACGCCCGCCGGGTGGCGGACGCTACGGCCCTGCTGATGCGGGAGACCCTCCGCCGGGTCGACCGGCTGTTGATAGCCGACCTCGGAGCCGGCACGCGAACCGTGAGCGACAGGCTCTCCCGGCAGGGGCCCGAACCGTCATGGTGGACATGAACGTCGACCGGTTCGATCCAGCGGGTTCCCGGCCCGCACCATGGGTACGGGCCGACCTCTCGTGCATGGCTGCCCTTCAGGTCCGCGACACTGGATGGTGTTTTCGCCGGGGAGATCATCGAATATCTCTTGGCGGCGTCAAACGGTCGTAGCGACGCTCCGATAAATAATCTCCTGGCGGGGTGGACAGTAGGGGTCGGCGGCCATTCACCGCAAGCGGCATACGGTATCTCCGCCCCGCGTGGAAGCGATGCAATGAGAAAAGCGCCGCCATATATCGACTGCCGATCTGGCTTCGGATATCTGTTATTGATTTGCCCGGCGGTTATCCCGCTTGCCACGATTGCCCATGGCCGCCGTACCGCCTGCGATGCGGCCGGAACGGACCACCCCGACGACAGGACCGGCCGAGCATCCTGCATCACCCCCACGACATCGCCCGCGCCGTGCTGGCAGAGTTGCTGCCCACCAGCACCGAGAGCTGGGCTGAAGCAGGCGTATCCGTGGCGTTCTACTCGCGGGCTGCCGTCACCCGCCTACGCCGAGGCGCTGCGCCAGGGCTTGGATGGCCTGATCGACGTCACCGCAGCGCAACTGCTGGCCGCCATCGGCTACCGCGGCCTGCACGGCCTGCACGGCCTGCACGGCCTGCACGGCCTGCACGGCCTGCACGGCCTGCACGGCCTGCACGGCCTGCCGGAAGGTAGTACCAGACAAGATCAGAAATAGGGGATGGTGAGTCTGTATCCCGTTGAGCGCTATCTAGGCATTATCTAACGTGACCGTTCTCAGACACACGGCGAACGTGACGTCGTCTTGGTAGCGGCAGGTGACAGGATGCCGCACCAGGCCGCACCGAAGGTGTTGTCCGCGACATCCACCAAGCCGCCAGGAGGAAAACTCGATGTTCGAGCTGCCGCGCCCCCCACTCAGCCGCCAGCTGTCGAGGACGATCGGACGGCTCGGGCTGCGGCCGCCGATACTGCCGCCAGCGGTCAGCCGGTTCCTGCCGAATGTGATCGAACCGCTGGGCAAGGTACCGGTCCTGCGGCGCTGGCTGAGCCAGTTGGTCGTCAACTACTACGGTTACGCGACCTCGCCGCGGCCGCGCGCACTGACGCTCGGCAGCGACTACACGACCTGGCGGACGCTCACCGACCGCACGTACACCGGGCGCCACCTGCCGCCGGCCACCCTGGAGCAGCAGGGGAAATGGCCCGATCAGGCCGACGTGGTCGCGCTGTTCCGGCGAGATCGGGAGATCAAGTCCACTGATACCAGCGTGATGTTCATGTTCTTCGCCCAGTGGTTCACCGACAGCTTCCTGCGCACCAGCCGTGTCGACCACCGGCGCAACACGTCGAACCACGAGATCGACTTGTGCCAGATCTACGGCCTCACCGAGGACAGGACCTCGATGCTGCGCTCGGAGACCGGCGGCCGGCTGAAGACCCAGCAAATCGACGGCGAGGAATTCCCGGTCTTCCTCTTCGAGCCCCGGCAGCCGGGCGCGTCGCTCGTCGTCAAGCCGGAGTTCCGGGGTCTACACGACGAGGAGTTCCTGATCAACACGATCCTCGGCGACGCCTCGGAGGAGCACAAGGACAAGGTGTTCGCCGTCGGCCTTGAGCACGGTAACGCGACCATCGGCCAGACGATGATGAACGTCGTCTTCTTCCGCGAGCACAACCGGATCGCAGGGGTACTCGAGCAGGAGTACCCGGAGTGGGACCATGCACGGCTGTTCGACACCACCCGCAACGTGATGATCGTCCTGACTCTGAAGCTGGTGGTCGAGCAGTACATCAAGCACATTGCGCCGTTCGACTTCCCGATTGAGACGGTCCCGTTTCTGGCGGACGGGGAACGCTGGAACCGCTCGAACTGGTGCGCCGTCGAGTTCAACCTGCTGTACCGCTGGCATTCGCTCGCACCGGACGCCATCGGCAGCGGGGCCGACCGGCTGGAACCGGGCGAATTCCGCAACAACAACCCGTTGGTGCTGCGGCGAGGAATCGAGGCGCTGATGGCGCAGTGCTCGCGGGAGCGAGCCGGCAAGATCGGGCTCGGCAACACCCCGCGTTTCCTCGTCGACCGGTCCCAGCCAGGCTATCCCTCCATCGAGGAGCGGACGGTCGCACTGATGCGGGAGGCGCGGTTGCGCTCCTACAACGAGTACCGGGAAGCCTTCGGGCTCCGGCGGTTGTCGAGCTTCGAGCAGCTGACGAGCGACTTGCAGCTGCGTCGCCGGCTCGAGAAGCTCTACGAGAACATCGACCACCTCGAGTGGTACGTCGGGATCTTCGCCGAGGACTACCCCGACTACCTCATGATGGGTGAGTTGTTGACGACGATGGTGGCGCACGACGCGTTCACGCAAGCCCTCACCAACCCGCTGCTGGCTCGCAACGTCTTCAACGAGGCGACGTTCTCGCGCGCTGGCCTTGAGATCATTGAGGAGACGAACTCGCTCGGGCAGATCGTCGCCCGCAACTCCACCTCGCCCGACGAGGTGGTGGTCGAGTTCAGTTGCTAGATACGTCACTCGCTCAGACTTCGGCGACGGCCTGGGCGAACTGGGCCTGGTAGAGCCGGGCGTAGGCGCCGTCGGCGGCGAGCAGCTCGGTGTGGTTGCCCTGTTCGACGATCGCGCCGTTCTCCATCACCAGGATCGTGTCCGCGTCCCGGATCGTCGACAGCCGGTGCGCGATCACGAATGCGGTCCGCCCCGCCCGCAGGGTCGACATGGCCCGCTGGATCAGTACCTCGGTACGGGTGTCCACCGAGCTGGTCGCCTCGTCCAGGACCAGGATCAGGGGCTCCGCGAGGAACGCCCGGGCAATGGTGATCAGCTGCTTCTCCCCGCCGCTGACGCCGGCGCCCTCGTCGTCGAGCACCGTGTCGTAGCCGGCCGGCAGGGTGCGCACGAACCGGTCGACGTGCGCGGCGCGGGCTGCCGCGACGATCTGCTCCCGGGTGGCGCCCTCGGCGCCGTAGGCGATGTTCTCCGCGATGGTGCCCCCGAACAGCCAGGTGTCCTGCAGCACCATGCCGATGTCCGCCCGCAGCTCCTCCCGCGACATCGCGGCGATGTCGACCCCGTCCAGGGTGATCCGGCCGCCGGTGACCTCGTAGAACCGCATCAGCAGGTTGATCAGGGTGGTCTTTCCGGCGCCGGTCGGGCCGACGATCGCTACGGTATGACCGGGTTCCGCGGTCAGCGACAGGTCCTCGATCAGCGGTTTGTCCGGCTCATAACGGAACGCGACGTGCTCGAAGGCGACCCGGCCGCGCAGCCGGTCCGGATGCGCCGGGGTGGCCGGGTCGGGCTCCTGCTCGGCGGTGTCGAGCAGGTCGAACACCCGCTCCGCCGAGGCCACCCCGGACTGCATCAGGTTCGCCATGCTGGCGACCTGGGAGAGCGGCTGGCTGAACTGCCGGGAGTACTGGACGAACGCCTGCACGTCGCCGATCGACAGCGAGCCGGACGCGACCCGTAGCCCGCCGACGGTCGCCACCAGCACGTAGTTGAGGTTTCCGATGAACATCATCGCCGGCTGCATGAGCCCGGAGATGAACTGCGCGCGCCAGCTGGCGGCGTAGAGCCGCTCGTTGTGGTCACGGAAGATCTGCGCGGACTCCTCCTGCCGGCCGAACGCCCGGACCAGTGCGTGCCCGGTGTACATCTCCTCGATGTGCGCGTTGAGCCGACCGGTGATCTTCCACTGGGCGACGAACTGCGGCTGCGCGAGCTTCCCGATCCGCGTCGCGACGATGATCGACACTGGTACCGTGACCAGTGCGATCAACGCAAGTACCCAGGAGATCCAGACCATCATCGACAGCACGCCGACGATGGTCAGCACCGACGCGATGATCTGCGAGAGGCTCTGCTGCAGGCTCTGCCCGAGGTTGTCGATGTCGTTGGTGACCCGGCTGAGCACCTCACCCCGCGACTGGCGGTCGAAGTAGCGCAGCGGCAGCCGGGAGATCTTGGCCTGGACGTCCCCGCGCAGCTTGCCGAGCACCCGCTGCAGGGCGATGTTCGCGAGCCTGGCCTGTAGGACGCCGCACAGCCCGGCCACCGCGTAGACGACGAGTACCCACAGCAGCACGGTGCCGATCGCGCCGAAATCCATCCCGTGGCCGGGCGTGACGTTGAGCGAGGCGAGCAGGTCGGCCTGGGTACCGTGGCCGGCGGTGCGCAGCTGCGTGACGGCCTCGGCCTTCGTCGTGCCGGCAGGCAGCCGCCGGCTGAAGATACCTATGAGCACCAGGTCGGTGGCGTGCCCGAGCAGCCGCGGGCCAAGCACGGTGAGCCCGACGCTCACCGTCGCCAGCGCGATCACCGCGGCGAACAGGTGGCGCTGGGGACGCAGCAGGCCGAGTAGCCGGCGGCTCGACCCGGAGAAGTCCATCGACTTCTCCGTCGTGCCCTGGCCCATGAAGAAGCGGCCCGGACCGGCCATCGGAGCCGGACCTCGGCGCGGCACCGGTGCCTGGCGTGGTGCCGGTGCCGGTGCTTGGCGCGGTGCCGGTGCCTGGCCGGTCACGCGGCCTCCTCCTCGGTGAGCTGGGAGAGCACGATCTCCCGGTAGGTGGTGTTGCCGGCCATTAACTGGCGGTGGGTGCCGGTACCAACGACCTCGCCGCCGTCCAGCACGATGATCTGATCGGCCTCGCGGATGGTGGCGACCCGCTGGGCGACGATCACAATGGTCGCCGCGGCGGTCTCCCGGGCGAGCGCGGCCCGCAGATGCGCGTCGGTGGCGTAGTCCAGCGCCGAGAACGAGTCGTCGAACAGGTAGATCTCCGGGCGGCGGACCAGCACCCGGGCGATCGCGAGGCGCTGGCGCTGACCGCCGGACACGTTCGTCCCGCCCTGGGCGATCGCGGTGTCCAGGCCGTCGGGCATGGCCTCGACGAACTCCTTCGCCTGCGCGATCTCGAGCGCGTGCCACAGCTCGGCGTCGGTGGCCTCCGGGTTGCCGTAGCGCAGGTTGGTCGCGATGGTGCCGGAGAACAGGTACGGCTTCTGCGGGACCAGCCCGACGGTGGCGGCGAGCAGCGCCGGGTCGAGTCGGCGGACGTCGACGCCGTCGACGCCGACGGTGCCCTCGGTGGCGTCGGACAGCCGCGGGATCAGGCCGAGCAGTGTCGTCTTACCGCTACCGGTGCCACCGATGATCGCGGTGGTCTGGCCGGGTCGGGCCCGCACGCTGATCCCGCGCAGCACCGGCGCCTCCGCTCCCGGGTAGTGGAACCCGACGTCGCGCAGCTCCAGTTCGCCGTGCCGGTCGAGGACGCGCACCGGGTTCGTCGGCGGCACCAGGGTGGAGGCGGTCTCCAACACCTCCACGATGCGTTCCGCGCACACCTCCGCACGAGGAATCATCATGAACATGAAGGTGGCCATCATCACCGACATCAGGATCTGCATGAGGTAGCTGAGGAACGCGGTGAGCGCGCCGATCTGCATCTGGCCGGCGTCGATGCGGTGCGCGCCGAACCACAGCACGGCCACGCTGGAGAAGTTCACCACCGTGAGCACCAGCGGGAACATCAGCGCCATCAGCCGGCCGAACCGCAGCGAAACGTCGGTCAGCTCGGCGTTGGCCACCCCGAACCGGCGCTGCTCGTAGTCGTCGCGGACGAACGCGCGGATCACTCGCAACCCGTTGATCTGCTCGCGCAGGATCCGGCTGACGGTGTCGAGGCGTTCCTGCATCGCCCGGCCCAGCGGTCGCATCCGACGTACGATCAGGCTGATGATCACGCCGAGAATCGGCACGATCACGACGAGCAGGGTGGACAGCCCGGCGTCCTGGCGCACGGCCAGCGCAATGCCACCCAGGCACATGATCGGCGCGGACACCATCAGCGTGAAGCTCATCAGCACCAGCATCTGGACCTGCTGGACGTCGTTCGTGGCCCGGGTGATCAGGGACGGTGTGCCGAACCGGCCGACCTCGCGGGCCGAGAACGACTGCACCCGGTCAAACACGGACGCCCGGATGTCCCGGCCGAGCGCCATCGCGGTCCGGGCACCGAAGTACACCGCGGCACCGGCGCAGAGGATTTGCACGATGGTGACCCCGAGCATGATCCCGCCGGTGCGCAGGATGTAGTCCGTGTCACCGGTGAGCACCCCGTGGTCGATGATGCCGGCGTTCAGGGTCGGCAGGTAAAGGATGGCGATCGTCGCCACCAGTTGCAGGACGACCAGGATCGTGATCGGCCGGGTGAAGGGGCCGAGGTGGGCCCGCAGGAGTCGGATCAGCATGCGGTCTCTCTCGGCGGTGGGACGGTGGTCCGGACGGTGGTCCGGACGGTGGTCCGGACGGTGGTGCCCGACCCGAGCCACGCCCGGACCAGCTGGTGGGCGGATAACCGCACGAACGACCGACGGTCACCGCACTGCCGGCGCATAGGGACACTACGACCTGAACCAGGCTTCCGGTCAAGGCATTTTCGTGGCTGCGGCTGGTGTCCCGACCGGACCGGCAGCACCGGCAGCGTGACGGATGAGGTTCCCGCAAGGTCCTCCGTGGCAGGGCACGGAGGTGGATCAGACGGGTGTCGGTGTGAGCCAGCCGTGGGCGAGGAGGTGGTCGAGGACGGTCTGGACCGCATCGTGTGGGGATGTCTGCGCGGTGTCGAGGACGACGTCGGCGTCGGTGGGTTCCTCGTAGGGATCGGACACGCCGGTGAAGGCCGGGATGATGCCGGCGCGGGCCTTGGCATACAGACCCTTGCGGTCGCGCGCCTCGCAGATCTCCAGCCCGGTGGCGACATGTACCAGGACAAAACCGCCCCCGCTGTCCTCGACCATTGTTCTGACCTGCCGGCGGACGGCGTCGTAGGGGGCGATCGGCGCGCACACGGCGGTGCCGCCGGCGGCTGTCACCGCCGCCGCGACAAAGCCGATCCGCAGGACGTTGGCGTTGCGGTCCTCGCGGGAGAACCCGAGCCCCTTGGACAGGTGCAGGCGGACGACGTCCCCGTCCAGCAGCGTGGCCCGCCGGTCCCCGCGTTCCAGCAGCCGGCAGACGAGCAGCCCGGCCAGGGTGGACTTGCCCGAACCGGACAGCCCGGTGAACAGCACGGTGAACCCTCGTTCACCACGCGGCGGCTGGGCCCGGACCAGTTCGGTGGCAACCGCAGGCGGGGTGAGTAGCGGTGGTATCCGCGTCCCACGGTCAAGTAGCAGCGACACCGCGCTCGCCCCGGGGGCGCCGGGCGCCGGACCCACGATCACTGATCCGAGGCCGTAGGCGAGTGAAACCTGCGTCCGGTGGGTGATCTCCGCGGCGAGCGCGGGTTCGGATTCCCGGTCGTCGGACTCCCGGCCCGCGGGTTTGCCGCCGTCGCCGGTTGCGGCAGCGGCCGTACCGGCCCGGATCGTGTTGTCCGGGCCGAAGGCGACGGCCTCGGTCAGACGCGGTGCTACCTGCACCGGCATCAGGGCGAGCATCACCCGGATGCCGGCCAGTGTGTCGAGTGCCGCACGCAGGCACCGCACCCGCAGGTGGTGGCCGGCGTCCGCGGGATCGGCTCCGCCGACCGGAGCCAGCACCACCACGGCGTCTCCTCTCGCGGCGAGAGCCTCGATGCGGTCCAGGTCCGCGGTGTGCAGCAGACCGTCGACCCACAGCGCTGTCGGTGCCGGTGTGTTCGGAGTGATCCAACCGCGTCGGAGCAGTTCCGTACGTAGTTGCGCGGGCGTGAACCGCAGTTCCGGGTAGTCGGGGTGATCGGGCAGACGCAGCCCTTGCACCGTGCCGGACAGCGCCGATCCCACGACCTCGGTCAGGTGCAGCGCGGCGATCATCACTCCTTCGGAGTCCCGGAGCGCGACCGCGGAACCGGGTGTCAGCAGCGCTGCGGTCTCGGGATCCCCGCCCGCCGCATGAAGCGTGTGCCGCAGCGCCGGGGCAGGGCCGTCGAATGCCTGGTCCGGCATGGGCGGGTCGAGGGCCGGGTACCCACCGGCCAACAGCAGCTCCAGGTCGGCGAGCTGTACCGCGTTCAGTGTCAGCGACGGCCAGCGCAGCGAGGCCGCTGTCAACTCCGCGGCGCGCGCGTCATCAACCAGCAGCGCGGTCCTCTCACGGGTGGTAGGCACACCCGTGACGGTAGCGGCTGGCGTCGATCCCGCCCCGGCGACGGGCTGATACGCCACACCTGTTTCGCGCCGGTGGCACACTGCCACCGGTGACCATCGACGACAGCGACCCCGCAGGTTCCGACCCCGCAGGTTCCGAACCCACGGGGCATGAACCCGCGGTCACTCCCGAAGTCCCTGACCTTGCCGAACCGACCGATTCGGCGCTCGCGGCGCGGCTGGCCACCGACGCGGGCCTGCTTTTGCTGCGGGTCCGCGCCCAGGTCGGTTTCGCTGATCCCGCGGTGCTGCGCAACGCCGGTGACGCCCGGTCGCAGGTGCTGCTGGCGGACGCGCTCGCCCGGTACCGCCCGCATGATTCGGTGCTGTCCGAGGAGGCGGCCGATGACCCGGCCCGGCTCACCGCCCGCCGTGTGTGGATCATCGATCCGCTGGACGGGACCCGGGAGTTCGCCGAAGCGGGCCGGTCGGACTGGGCGGTGCATGTCGCGTTGTGGCAGGACGGTGAGCTGACGGCCGGCGCGCTGGCGCTGCCGGCGCAGGGTGTGACGTTGGCAACCGGCGCGCCGTTGCCCGAGCGTCCCGCTCATGCCGGGGGACCGCGGCTGGTGGCGAGCCGAACTCGCGCACCCGCGGTGGTCGGGGTGGTTGCCGAAGCGCTGGGCGGGACTGTCCTACCGATCGGTTCCGCCGGAGCGAAGGTGGCGGCCGTCGTCCGCGGTGAGGCCGACGCCTATGTTCATGCCGGTGGCCAGTACGAGTGGGACTCGGCCGCGCCGGTAGCGGTCGCCCGGGCCGCGGGTCTGCACACCAGCCGGCTCGACGGATCGGCGCTGCTCTACAACCGGCCGGACCCGCTCCTGCCTGATCTCCTGGTCTGCCGGCCGGAGCTGGCCGGACCGATCCTGGCGCTGATCGCTGATCGCTGATCGTGTGTTTCCGGCAGCCGTGGGTCCGCGCCAGGAAGGTTGCATCGCTGTCCCGCGCGTGGGTCCCTCGGCTACCTTGAGCCGATATCCACAGGTGTTGTCTACTGGCGTCGACGGGGGCTGCCGCGTGCCGACCATGAACTACGAACTCACTCACCTGCAGATGCTGGAGGCCGAGGCGATCCACATCTTCCGTGAGGTGGTAGCGGAGTTCGAACGTCCCGCGCTGCTGTTCTCCGGCGGCAAGGACTCGATCGTCATGCTGCGGGTCGCGGAGAAGGCGTTCTGGCCGGCGAAACTTCCGTTCCCGTTGGTGCACATCGACACCGGTCACAACTTTCCCGAGGTGATGGAGTTCCGGGACGTCCGGGCGGAGGAGCTGTCCGTTCGTCTGGTCGTCGGCTCCGTTCAGGACGCCATCGACGCCGGGACCATCACCGAGGACACCAGACCAGGTGCTTCTCGTAATCAGCTTCAGACACCGGTGCTGCTCGACACCATCGAGGAGAACAGGTTCGACGCGGTTTTCGGTGGGGCCAGGCGGGACGAGGAGAAAGCGCGGGCAAAGGAACGTGTCTACTCGTTCCGCGACGAGTTCGGCCAGTGGGACCCGAAGAGCCAGCGTCCCGAACTGTGGTCCCTGTACAACGGCCGGCACCGTCCGGGCGAGCACATCCGGGTGTTCCCGCTGTCGAACTGGACGGAGCTCGACATCTGGCGCTACCTCGCGCAGGAGAACCTGGAGATCCCGTCGATCTACTATGCGCACGCCCGCGAGGTGGTGGAACGTGACGGGATGCTGCTGGCGGTGACCCCGCTGACGCCGCCACTGACGGGGGAACAGCCGGTGGTCCGGCACGTGCGTTATCGCACGGTGGGCGACATGTCCTGCACCGGGGCGATCGAGTCGGCGGCGGCGACGATCGACGAGGTGATCGCCGAGGTGGCGGCCACCAGGATCACCGAACGCGGTGCGACCCGCGCCGACGACCGGGTCAGCGAGGCGGCCATGGAGGACCGCAAGCGGCAGGGCTACTTCTGATGGATGTCCGGCGGATCCCGATTCCCGACATCATGGTTCTCGGAATCGTGGTCATCGGTGTTCTGACTCAGGTTGGAGAGGTGTGATGGGGGAGCTGCTGCGAGTTGCCACCGCCGGTTCTGTCGACGACGGCAAGTCCACGTTGATCGGACGGTTGCTCTTCGACACCAAATCGCTGTTCACCGATCAACTGGCAGCGGTGGAACGTACCAGCCGTGAGCGGGGGGATGCCTACGTCGACCTGGCGCTGCTCACCGACGGCCTGCGGGCCGAGCGGGAACAGGGCATCACGATCGACGTCGCCTACCGTTACTTTGCCACCCCGAAACGGTCGTTCATCCTTGCCGACACCCCCGGGCACGTGCAGTACACCCGCAACATGGTCACCGGGGCGTCCACCGCGGACCTGGCTCTGCTGCTGGTCGACGCCCGTAAGGGCGTGCTCCAGCAGACCCGGCGGCATGCCTTCCTCGCCTCGCTGCTACGCGTCCCTCACCTCGTGCTCTGCGTGAACAAGATGGACCTCGTTGATTTCGACCGGGGTGTGTTCGAGGAGATCAAGGAGGACTTCCGGCACTTCGCCGCCAAGCTGGAGATCGTTGACGTAGCGACGATCCCGATCTCCGCGTTGGGTGGGGACAACGTCGTGTCCCGGTCGCCGAGTACGCCCTGGTACGAGGGCACCTCGTTGCTGCACCACCTGGAGGAGCTGCACATCGCCTCCGACCGCAACCTCATCGACGTGCGTTTCCCGGTGCAGTGGGTGGTCCGGCCGCGGACCGACGATCTGCACGACTACCGCGGCTATGCCGGCCAGGTCGCCGGTGGCGTCCTCAAACCGGGGGACGACGTGATCGTCCTTCCGTCCGGCCTGACCTCGCGGATCGCCGCGATCGACACCTTTGACGGGCCGGTCGACGAGGCGTTCCCGCCGATGTCGGTGGTCCTTCACCTCGAAGACGATCTTGATGTTTCCCGCGGGGACCTGATCGCCCGGCCGGCGAACCAGCCTCGGGTCGGTCAGGACATCGACCTGATGGTCTGCTGGATGGTGGACGCGCCGCTGCGGGCTCGGGCCAGACTTGCGATCAAACATACGACCCGGTCAGTGCGCAGCGTGATCAAAAATATTGCCTACCGGGTCGACGTCGACACGTTGCACCGGGACGATACCGTCTCCGAGCTGCGACTCAACGACATCGGCCGGGTGACCCTGCGGGCGACGACGCCGCTGTGTTTCGACCCGTACCGGCGTAACCGGACAACCGGGAGCGTGATCCTCATCGACGAGGCGACCGGAGCGACGGTCGGTGCCGGCATGATTCTCTGAAGTGTGTCGGAGCCACCAGTCAGGTCGGTGCCGGCGCGTTGTCGACGCGAACGTCCGCGCTCCGTCCTGACGGGTCCGGTTCCAGCGCGGTGCGTATCAGGTGGGTCCTGGCCTGCTCGACCTCGTCCGGGATCATGTCCCGGAACAGTGCGTCGTGGACGCGCAGGTGGGACTGGTCGACGAATTCCTCGACACGTGTCATGGCGAAACCGGAGGCGAGCCCGGGGCTGTCCGCGATCGCCCGCAGCAGCGCCGCCTCGTACTTCGACCGGGTGACCGCGGCGGGGTGGTCGCCTGCGAACAGGCCGACGTCGTCGACCTCGCTGTGGGCGCCGTAGTACTGGTCACCCAGACGCCGCAGCAGGTCGGGGTCGAAACGGCCGTGGGGCAGGAGCGGGATGAGCAGGGCGGACTCCATGGTCTGCTCGAGGCCACGGGTGTTGAAGCTGCCCAGCCATATCTCGTCGACCGGGTGTATGCGGGTGTAGGAGGCCAGCGACGCCCCCAGCGCTGCCGCGGCCGAAGCCCGGTCCAGCTCGGGCTCCGCCAGCTCGGGCTCCGCCAGCTCGGGCTCCGCCAGCTCGGGCTCCGCCCCCGGCGGGCACGCCTGCGGATGCGGCGTCAGCCCCTCGACCTGGTAGACGACCTGCGCGAGGTTTGCCGGGCCGAGCGCGTCGTAGAAGCCCTCGACGAAGTCGAGGTCGGTGGCGTGCCGCTGGAGAACGGCGAAGTCGTCGGTGGATGCCCGGACACCGTCCGGGGGGAGGCCGACGAACCGCTCCGCCAGCACCGACCCGGCCGCGTATGCCTGACCGGATGTCCGATGGCGGTCGGGGGCACTCCGCAGGGTGACGATCCGGCTCGGCTGGCGAACGGTCGACCGGTGGCCGGCCAGCTGGTCGGTCGTTGACTGGTCGCCGCCGTCGGAGGTGCCGTCAGTCGCCTCGGCGATCAGGAGCCGGTGTCGCAGCATCGTCACCTGGTCATCGGCCCAGTCGCCGACAGCCTTCAGACGAGCCGCCCGGCCGGTGAACAGGCCGACGTCGTCAAGAGCGGCCCTGATGACACGGGCGGACTCCCAGATGGCGTCCCGCGCCTGCTGCATGTCGGCGATCAATCTGCGGAACTTCTCCAGATCGATGACAACCCTGTCGGTCGGTCCGGGCATGAGGCGTCATCACCGCGACCCTCGGTAGACGGGAGACCAGGTTGCGCGCCAGTCGTCGGGTTCGACTTCCTCCGGCTGCCCGTGTAACGCCTGGACGCATTCGTGGATACCGGCGTCCAGGTCCGTGGATGCTTCCGCCCGCTGCCGCCGCAGTTCGTGAAACCACGTTTCGGCCCGCGGGCCTTCCCAGGCGCCGTCGGAGAGTGTGTCGACCACCGTGTCAAAAGCGCCTGATACGGCCTGCTCGGCTGCTCGCAGGGCCTTGTCGGTGGCGCGTAGCGCGTCTTTGTATCGATTACGGGTGATGGCGGCGGAGACCGTTTCCACATCCGTTTCCCGGTCCGTTATTTCCGGGCTCGGGGTACCTGTTTCGGGATCGGATGTTTTCATCGCATTCACCGCCAGGCCGGATCGGAGCTTGAGTAATCGACGACTGTACGAACAGTAGCACCGAGATGCCGGGTTCGGGTCTTTTCGCCCGAACCGGACCACACCGACGTCTCGGCCCGGGACCGGACCCGGTCAGATCCGCGGGTGCCGCATGTAACGCAGGAACAGGTTGGCATCCTCCTCAAGAACGTGACTGAGAGTCATGTTGAGCGGTGTCTCCCAGCGGTGACCGCCGACGATGCGAAGGTGGTCGGGGCCGGCGAGCAGCGGTGCGAGTGTCAGGCACAGCTCATCGAGCAGGCCCGCTCCGCCGAGGGCCGCGTGCAGCGACGGACCGCCCTCGCACAGCACCCGGCCCAGTCCCCGTTCGGCGAGGGCCGTGAGCGCGGTGGCGAGATCCACCGCCTCCTCCCCGCAGTTCAGTACCTCGGCGACCTCCGCGAGGGCGCGGCGCCGCTCGGCCGGCGCGGCATCGCAGGTCAACACCAGTGGACGGGTGTCCGCGGTGAACAGTCTCGCGGCCGGGTCGAGCCGAAGGCTGCCGGAGACGACCGCGACCGGCGGGACCGGAGCCTGCCCGGCCGCGGTCCGCCGCTCGCGCCGATCCGCGGGGACGATCACCGGTCCGTAGTTCTCGGAGACCGCTGTGCCGGCACCGACGAGGACGACGTCGGCGAGCCACCGCAGGGTCCGAAACACCCGGCGGTCGCCGCTCCCGCCCAGACCGCCGGACCGGCCGTCCACCTCGGCCGCGCCGTCGACGGACGAGACGAAGTTCGCCCGGACGTGCACTGTTCCGAAAGGAACGGGCGGAAGGGAGTAGAAAACATCGAGGTCCATGTCATCGGGATCCGCGTCATCCCGGCCCGTTTCATCCCGGTTGTTGCCGCCGGCCGTCGTATCATCGCGACCGCCGGTCGTGTCCTGGCCGGGGTATTGGCGGTCAGGATGTGGCACGGGTAGCAGGCAACGCACGACGCCGACTCTATTCGGGTGCCGGGGAATGTGAGTTCGCTCGCGTGACGCTTCTGCGGGCAACATCGACCGAGGGTGCCTCCGTAGGGTGAAAAGATGCCGGAACGTCTGGTCGACCGCCATCCCGAGATACGCCCGGACGATCTGGTGGCGTCCCTGGTTCCACCACCGCGGTTCAACGACGTCCGCTTCGCCACCTATCGCCCCGACCCTTCCGAGCCGAGCCAGACCGCCGCTGTTGTGGCGCTCGGCCGGTTTGCCGAGCACGTCACACCCGGTTCGGGCCGGGCCGGGAGATCGTCCGGCGCCGGGACCGGAGGTGGCCGTGGCCTGCTGCGGATCGGGCGTCGTGACCACGGAGGGCGTGCCACCCGCCATGGAGGCGGCACGGACGGCGGCACGGACGGCGGCGCGGGTGCGGGGTCCGGGCGTCCCGGCGTCTACCTCGACGGCGGGTTCGGGGTCGGCAAGACCCATCTGCTGGCGTCCCTGTGGCACGCGGCTCCCGCACCCAAGGCGTACGGGACGTTCGTCGAGATCACCTCGTTGGTCGGCGCGCTCGGGTTCGCCCGCACGGTGGACGCTCTCGCCGGCCTGCGGCTGCTCGCGATCGACGAGTTCGAACTGGACGATCCCGGCGACACCGTCCTCGTCTCCACCCTGCTGACCAGGTTGGTCGAGGCAGGGGTGAGCCTGGCCGCGACCAGTAACACCCAACCAGACGATCTTGGAGCCGGTCGTTTCGGCGCTGACGACTTCCTGCGGGAGATCCAGGGGCTGTCGTCGCGGTTCGAGGTCCTGCGGGTCGAGGGTGAGGACTTCCGCCACCGCGGTCTGCCCGACCCGCCCGCGCCTGTCGACGACGACGAGGTGACTCGCCGCGCCCGGGCGATCGCCGGCGCCAGCGAGGACGGCTTCGCCGAGCTGTGCGCGCATCTGGCCGGGTTGCATCCGTCCCGTTACGGCGCCCTTGTCGATGACGTCGAGCTGGTCTGCCTGCACGGCGTGACCGCGGTACCGGACCAGGCCGTGGCGCTGCGGCTCGTCGTGTTGGCCGACCGGCTCTATGACCGGTCGGTACCGGTGGTGGCGTCCGGCCGGCCTTTCGGTGACCTGTTCTCGCCGGAGATGCTTGCCGGGCCGCACCGCAAGAAGTTCCAACGGGCGGTGTCGCGATTGTCCGCGCTCGCCCGCGATGGCGGGTCCGCCGGTCTGGGCGTGCCCGAAGGATCGGCGACCGCCGGAAGCTGACCGGAGCCGGGCCGATCGCCGGGCCGGCGACCGGGCGGTTTCTCGTGCCCTGACGACATACTGGTGGCGGGTCGGGCGATGTCGGCTGTCGCGAGCCGCGTCCGGCCGGATGTTGCCTGACCCGGCATCGTCGGGGTAGGACCTTGTTCCGGCGGACGCCGTGTCCGGTATCGGGAGCGCGCCGTGGGAACCCGACTCGAAGGGATGATGGTCGCGGATGACGACCTATGTCGTGCTGCTGGTCGTCGTGCTGG
Organism: Frankia sp. Cppng1_Ct_nod; assembly: GCF_920656135.1. Lineage (NCBI taxonomy): Bacteria > Bacillati > Actinomycetota > Actinomycetes > Frankiales > Frankiaceae > Frankia > Frankia sp. Cppng1_Ct_nod. The sequence continues at coordinate 47,297 of NZ_CAKKTK010000023.1, forward strand.
TTGTTGCCGTCGCCATTCTCGGTCTGTTGTATGCGCTTGTGTCCCGCGCCGAACATCGCGGCCGGTCCCGTTGACCCGCTCCGGTCTGCCCGGTCCCGTTGACCGAGGCCTGTCGACCCGGTCCTATTGATCATGATACCGCTCCGCGGCTTGCACCCCGGCCGCACGGCCAGGTCAGAGCAGGCGGGCGATCACCACTGATTCGGCGTCGAGTTCGATGCGACCCGGCATGTAGGTGAACCCGCTCGTCGACGCCGCCGGGACGTCGAAGGGTACCCCTTCGACGGGTACCGGCTGGCGTCGGTCCGACAGGTTGCACACGATCGCGACCTGGCCGCGGCGCAGCACGAACCACCGGGCGTCCTCGTCGAAGCTGCAGTGCACCGACGGCAGGGCCGGATCGGTCAGGTCGGGCAGTGTCCGCCGTAGTGTGGTCAGCCGCCGGTACCACTTCAGCAGGGACGTGTGCCTGGGGGATTTCAGCTCCGACCAGTCAAGCTTCGAGCGGGCGAAGGTCGCCTCGTCCTGCGGGTCCGGGATCTCGTCGGGACCCCAGCCGTGCGCCGCGAACTCGCTGCGGCGTCCCTTGCGGACAGCCACGGCAAGGTCGGGCGCGGTGTGGTCGGTGAAGAACTGCCAGGGCGTGGTCGCCCCCCATTCCTCGCCCATGAACAGCATGGGGGTGAACGGGGAGGTCAGCAGCAGGGCGGCCCCCACCCGCAGCATGCCGGCGCTGAGCGTGGCGCCGGCCCGGTCGCCGATCGCCCGGTTGCCGATCTGGTCGTGGTTCTGCAGGAAGGCGACGAACCGGTGGGCCGGAAGGTGGCCGGGTACCGGGCGGCCATGCGACCGCCCGCGAAACGCCGAATATGTCCCGTCGTGGACGAACGCGCGTTCCGTGGCCTTGGCCAGGGTCGCGAGGCTACCGAAGTCGCTGTAGTAGCCCTGCCGCTCGCCAGACAGCGCCGTCCACAGGGCGTGGTGGAAGTCGTCGCACCACTGCGCGTCCAGGCCGTGGCCGCCGGCTTCGGGCGCGGTGACCAGCCGGGGATCGTTCAGGTCGGATTCGGCGATCACGAACAGTGGCCGGCGCTGCTGGGCCGCGAGCGCGTGCACCGCGGTGGTGATCTCCTCCAGCAGGTGGACGGCACGGGCGTCGGAGAAGGCGTGCACGGCGTCCAGGCGCAGCCCGTCGCAGTGGTAGTCCCGTAGCCAGCCGAGCGCGTTGCCGATGATGAAGGCCCGCACCTCGTCGGAGCCGGGGGCGTCGAGATTGACCGCAGGCCCCCAGGGCGTGGTGCGGGTGTCGGTGAAGTAGGGGCCGAAACGGGCGAGGTAGTTCCCGTCGGGCCCGAGATGGTTGTAGACCACATCCATGATCACGCCGATGCCCCGGTTGTGGGCCGCGTCGACGAAACGCTTGAGCCCGTCCGGGCCGCCGTAGGGCTCGTGGACGGTGAACAGGTCCACCCCGTCGTATCCCCAGCCGTGCCGGCCGGGGAAGGCGTTGACGGGCAGCAGCTCCACCGCGTCCACTCCGAGCGCCACCAGGTGGTCGAGCCGTCCGACAGCCGCGTCGAAGGTGCCTTCGGGCGTGAACGTGCCGACGTGCAGTTCGTACAGGACGCTGCCGGCGAGCGTGATCCCGCGCCAGGTGCTGTCGGTCCAGGTGAACAGGGAGTGGTCGACGAGCCGGGACCGGCCGTGGACGCCGTCCGGCTGCCAGGCCGAGCGCGGGTCGGGCAGCTCGTCGGCCTCGCCGTCGACGAGGTACGCGTAGTCGGTGCCGTGGCCGGCCGCGGGCACGTTCACCCACCACCAACCACCGTCGTCGGTCAGCATTTCATGGACGGTCTCGGTGCCACCGACATTGGTGACCACACCCACCGTCTTGGCATCTGGCACCCACACGCGGAAAGTGCTCATCCGTACTGTCTACCCGTTGTCGAATGTGCGAGCATCTGTGATCCCGATTTCACGGCGCTGTTACCAGTGTGGCATCGGACACCTGACTGAAGCTGCGTCGAACGGTACCTGGTTGATCCCCGGATCGGCCATGGAACTGTCCCGTCCCTGTTTCAGGGCAACACACGCCAGCGCATCCCGTGCACGGTTCCGGCCGTTTCCAGGACGAATCACGGCCCCGGTCCGGACGGGACGCGCGGGCATGGGCATGGTGGGCGCGGGCGCGGTGGGCATGGTGGCTCACAGGTCCGCGGCCTGTGGAGCAACCGTTTCGCGATCCGGACCGCGGGCATCGCCGTGCAGGGCATGGTCGTGCAGGGCGTGGTCGTGCAGGGCATCGCCGTGCAGGGCATGGTCGCGCAGGACGTCGTCGAGGACACCGCCGTCCACGGTCTCGCGTTCCAACAGGATGCCGGTGAGCGCGTCCAGCGCACGGCGGTGTCTGCGCAGCAGGGTCACGGCCTGCTCCTCGGCCTCCCGTAGCAGCCGGGCCACCTCCGAGTCCACGACCCGCTGGGTCTCCTCCGAGTACGGTCGGGTGATCAGTTCGTCGTTGCCGAGGTACTGCGGGTTGCCGGATGCGTAACCCACCGGCCCGAGTACCGGGGACAGGCCGAACTCGCGGACCATCCGGGTCGCGAGCTGGGTGGCCCCGGCCAGGTCGTTGGCGGCTCCGGTCGACCCCTGCCCGAACACGACGAGCTCCGCGGCCCGGCCGCCGAGGCGCACCGCCAGGGATGCGTACAGGTAGCCCTCGGTGTACAGGTGCCGCTCGTCCTCGGGTAGCTGTTCGGTGGCGCCGAGCGCCATTCCCGCCGGCAGGATAGTGATCTTCGCGACCGGGTCGGCGTGCGGGGAGAGGGCGGCGACGAGGGCATGGCCCGACTCGTGGACGGCAACCGACTGCTTCTCCTCGGGCAGCAGCACGTTGGTCGCGTCCCGACGGCCCAGGATGATCCTGTCCCGGGCGGCGTCGAGGTCGCCTGCGGTCACGACGCTACGGCCTTCCCGCACGGCGTGGATCGCGGCCTCGTTGACCAGGTTGGCGAGATCCGCGCCGGAGAACCCGGGGGTGGCGCGGGCGACCACGGTCAGGTCCACGTCCGGATCGAGACGCTTGCCGCGGCTGTGCACCTTCAGGATGGCTGCCCGTTCGCGCTGGGCGGGCAGGGGGACGGTGACCTGCCGGTCGAAGCGACCGGGTCGCAGCAGCGCCGGGTCGAGGGTCTCCGGCCGGTTGGTGGCGGCGAGCACGACCACACCTTCGGCCGGGTCGAATCCGTCCATCTCGGCGAGCAGCTGGTTGAGGGTCTGCTCCCGCTCGTCGTGGCTGCCGCCGAGCAGACCGGATCCGCGCTTGCCGCCGATCGCGTCGATCTCGTCGATGAAGATGATGGATGGAGCCCGCTTGCGTGCCTCGTTGAACAGGTCACGGACCCGGGATGCGCCGACCCCGACGAACATTTCGACGAACCCGGACCCGCTCACGGACAGGAAGGGCACCTCGGCCTCGCCGGCGACCGCGCGGGCCAGCAGCGTCTTGCCGGTACCCGGCGGGCCTACCATGAGCACCCCGCCCGGCCCCCTGGCCCCGGCCATCCGGTACCGGTCGGGGTGGCGGAGGAAGTCGATGATCTCGTTGACCTCCTGCTTGGCGCCCTCGTACCCGGCCACGTCGGCGAACCGGGTGGTCGGTCGTTCGGCATCAATGATTTTTGTGCGGGATCGACCGATACCGCCGAGCCCACCGGCCAGGGAACGCTGAGCGGCCCTGCCGGTCCACATGAAGAACGCGACGAGCAGGAGCAGTGGCAGGAAGCTCAGCAGGATCGACAGGAACGACGTACCGGACTGCGTGGCCTTGACCTCGACCTTCTTGGTCTGCAACCGGTCGAGGACGCCCTGGGTGTTCAGTGCTGTCGGGACCTGGGAGCGGAACTCGGTGCCGTCCTTGAGGGTTCCGGTCACGGCACCTTTGTCATTGATCGTTACGTTCTGTACCCGATCGGCGTCCACCTGCTGGGTGAACTGGGTGAAGCTGTAGGAGGCCGCCTGTTTCGCGACCAGGTTGGGGGCGAACAGCAGGAGCGCGGTGATGATCACGCCGATGGGCACCAGCCACCGACGCCACTTCGGCGGTGGCGTGGGCGCGGGCTTGGGCGGGGTCTCCCGGGGCGGCCCGGAACGTGCCGACGTCGACAGGTGCCACCGCATGCGCTGGTGGAGGCTGGTGTTGGAGATCATTCCCGGTCGCTCCCACCTAGGTTGACGCCCCGGGCGGACATTCGGCGCGGGCCGACTGCCCGCTGTTGCATCCGTCACAGACGTTCGATACCCGGTTCAACGCGCGAGCGAGCCATTTCAACCCACGAGCTCCCTGACCGCCGTCGTGGTAATCCTCACCGTGATATAGGGAATCTTCTCGGTGACCGGGTCGTACCCGTGGGACCCGCCGGCCAGGGCATACTCGGGGAAGTCCGGCCGGGCCAGGCTGTTCACGCGGGCGGTTCGGCCGCCACCGGTGCACACTGGACAGGCCCGAGGGACGCCCGGACGGGCCCCGGACGGTGATGGGGAGCGGCTGGTGCTGATGAGGACGAGGCGGAAGAACCCCACCACCCTGATCACCCGTGCGGCCGTGTCGCGCCCGGAGGAGATCCACCGGCGCCAGCAACGCTACGTGATCTCGATGCTGTTCCGTACCTTGTGCCTCGTCCTCGCGGTGGTCGCGCTCAACGGCTGGCCCCGGTTCATCGCCATCGTCATCGCCATCGTCACACCATGGCTGGCGGTGGTGTTCGCCAACGGAGGTCCGCCGATCTCGCATGACACCCCGTCGTTGTACGTCCCGACGGGCTCCTGCGCGGACGAACAGCCGCCCGCCATCTCCCCGGCACGCCACGAGGTCGTCGACGGCGAGGGCTGGTGACGGCTTGCTGCCGCTGGAGGGTGTGACCGTCGTCAGCCTTGAGCACGCGGTGGCTCTGCCGTTCGCGACCCGTCATCTCGCCGATCTCGGGGCGCGGGTGGTGAAGGTCGAACGGCCTGGGTCCGGGGACTTCGCGCGCGCCTACGACACCGCGGTCCGTGGTGGCATGTCGGCCCACTTCGCCTGGCTGAACAGGTCGAAGGAGTCACTGACGGTGGACGTCGGGACGGCTGCCGGCCGCGCGGTGCTCACCGGGTTGGTGGATCGCGCGGATGTGGTGGCGCAGAACCTGGCGCCGGGAGCGGCGGCAAGGCTCGGGCTGGACGCGGCCACTCTGGTCACGGCGCACCCCCGGCTCGTGGCCGTGGACCTCTCCGGCTATGGAGCAGGCGGCCCCTACTCCCACAAACGCGCCTACGACATGCTCGTCCAGGCCGAGACAGGGCTGATCGCCACGACCGGCACCCCCGAGCACCCGGCCAAGGCCGGGTTCGCCGCGGGCGACGTCGCGGCCGGAACCTATGTCGTCCAAGCGGTTCTTGCCGCGTTGCTGCGCCGGGAGCGCTCCGGCGTCGGCGCCGCCCTTGAAGTCACGATGATCGATTCCCTGGCCGAATGGATGGGGTATTCGGTGCAGAGCGTCGAACACACCGGGGTCGAACCGTCACGTTCGGGCATCAGTCATCCCTCGATCACGCCGTACGAGGCGTTCACCACCGCGGACGGTGACCGCGTGCTGATCGGTGTGCAGAACGACCGTGAGTGGACCCGGCTCGCGACCGAGGTACTCGCCCGGCCCGATCTCGCCGTGGACGACGACTTCGCCACCAACCAGGCGCGGGTGCGCAACCGGGCCCGCACCGACGCGCTGGTGGCGGCCGGCGTCGCGCTGCTGACGACGGAGGAGGTCGACGCCCGCCTCGATGCGGCCGGCATCGCCCACGCCCGCCTCAACACCGTCCGTGGGCTGCTCGACCATCCGCAGCTGGCCGCGCGCAACCGTTGGACCTGCGTGGACTCACCCGTCGGACCGGTCCGGCAACTGCGTCCGGTGGTCGGTTTCCCCGGCGAGGATCCCCCGATGGGACCACTGCCCGCGCTCGGAGCGGACACCGACACCATCCTCACCGAACTCGGGTACAGCCCCGAGGAGATCGCCGGGCTCCGGGTGGACGGAGTCCTGTGACCCACCCGGGTGATGCCCGTGCCGGGTGATGCCACGGCGGGCTACGTGAGCTTTCTGACCGACTACGGGTTGGCCGACGGGTTCGTGGCAGCCTGCCACGGGGTGCTGCTGGACCGGGCGCCGGGCGTGCACATCATCGACATCACCCATCTGGTACCTGCCGGTGATGTGCGGCGCGGGTCGGTCGTGCTCGCGCAGACGGTCCGCCACCTGCCGCCCGCGGTTCATCTCGCCGTTGTCGACCCCGGAGTCGGCACTGCCCGGCGCGCAATCGCCGTGTCCACGCCTCGGGGCATCCTCGTCGGACCCGACAACGGCCTGCTGCCGCCCGCGGCCGACACGCTGGGGGGCGTGCGCCGCGCGGTGGCGCTGCCCGTTCCCGACGGGACGCCGGCGACGTTTCACGGACGGGACGTGTTCGCGCCCGCGGCCGCCGCCCTCGTGGCTGGACGGGATCCGGTGACGCTCGGCGTGCCGGTGGATCCGGCGAGCCTGGTACGGCTTGCTCCGCCGGTCGCGCGGTTCGTCTCCGCGGACCCCGCCGAGGTCGAGGTGGAGGTCGTCACCACCGACCACTTCGGAAACATCGCGCTGGCCGCGGACCCGGCCCTGCTCGCCGCGGCAGGCCTGGCCCCCGGCCGGATCGTCCGGATCATGCTGGCCTCGTCGGTGACGCAGGCCCTGTTCGGGGTCACCTTCGGATCGGTGCGTCCGGGGGAGCTCGTCGTCTACGTCGACTCGTCCGGGCTGGCGGCACTCGCGGTCAACGGTGGCAGCGCCGCCGAGAGGCTCGGGGCCAAGGCCGGGGATCTCGTCCGGCTTGCCTCCCCCGGGGCCTGACCGGGGTCCGGCGAGGGCCTGACCGGGGTCCGGCGAGGGTCCGACCGGGGTTCAGCAGAAGCCTGGGACCGCGAGCCACGCCGGCCCCTCATCGGGCGCGTCGTCGCGCAGCACACTTCCCTCGATCTTTCCGTACGGCCGGTCGGCCACCTCGAAGACCGTACCGGGGTTGTCCAGGCCGAAGGGCGACAGATCGACCGGGAAGTGGTGCCGGTTCGGCATCGAAAGCCGGATCTCGGCCACTTCGGCATGGGCGGTGAGAACACGGTGGCCCATTGCGTACAACGTCTCCTGAAGTGCCCGGCTGTGCACTTCGGCGAATGTCTCGAGTAGTATCGTCCGTATATCCGGGAAGAGCCTCCCGAATTCGACCTCGGCGTCGGTGTACCGCCAGCGGGCGGTGACCTCGGTGGCGAGGACCCGGTCGTCCGTCTCGGCCAGGGTCGTGTATTTGTCCCGCGCAAATCCGCGGAACTCCGATCCGGTCGACTTGAGTACCACCAGCCCGGCTGTCCCGGAAACAACATAAGGTGCGCCGTGGTCGACGGTAACCACCGTGGTCCGGTATTCACCGCCGGCGGACGAGAAAGCGTGTTCGTGCGGCCTGCCCCCGACGTCGATCCGTCGCCAGCCGTGTTCTGAGATCTCCACCCGGGCGCCGGTCACCCATTCATGGGATCCGGCGAAGTGTCGGGCGAGCCGCAGCCCGAACTCCTCGATCTCGCCGATGCCGCCGTCCCGGGCGAAGGCGTGGATGGTGTTCTTCTGGGTGTCGGTCGCCAGTACGTGACTGTTATCCCCATATAGATGGGTATCGGTGAAGTCGCCGCGCAGCGCCGTCGACACGGTGATGTCCCTGATCCGGTGAACCGGGGTCGAACGGTCGATGTGGACGAGTCTGACTTCGGCCTTTCCGTATTGATTGCGACCGAGAATGATTGCCATCGTGCCTCCCGAAAATCCGGCGGGACCAGAATCGGAGTCGCCGGTTCGGCCGGTGTCCCGCCCGGCGCGACATTACCGGTGTCCCGGGTCGGGGCGACGGGCCTGTGCCCGGCTGAAACTCCTCGGGTGCCCGACGAACCGATGAGGGATGGCCATGGGTTACCGACAGAGAGCACTACTCTCCGCGCTCGAGTGCTCGGCAAATAGTTATGGTCGTCTGTTTGACAACAACCAATTCAATGATCGAACTGCCGTGGCTCCAGCTACTGGGTACCGTCGCAATGTGCACGAGCGGCAGGAGCTTGAGACGTGTCGGTCAATAAGGGGGGGGCGCGCTGTGGCGGGTCCATTCAAGTCGCGTGGACCGCTGGCCCCGACCGTTGTGGCGGCAGTACTCATCGGTATCTCTCTGGCTTCGTGCTCACCCCGGTCGGGCGGTAGTCCGGCGCTCGCCGTGCGTACGCCGACCACGCCGCCGACCGCGCAGGCACCGCAGGTCGTCATCACTCCTTCGAACGGTTCCAAGGGGGTCGCGCTCACCAGCACGGTGGTGGTGAGCAGCAGCACCCCGCTGGAGTCGGTGACCGTGAACCGGGGGGCCAGCAGATCCCAGGACACCACCGCGGGCGTCCTGGCCGGTCAGCTCTCCGCGGATGGGCGGACCTGGACGTCCACCGGCGGACTGTTCGCGGACACGCAGTACCAGGTCACCGCCAGAACCTCCGCCGGCGAGGGTACGTCGGGCGCGACGGTCACGGATGCCACCTTCACCACCGCAAACCCCGACCAGACCCTCAAGGTTTCGTGGGTGCCGGTCGACGGGCAGACCGTCGGTATAGGCACGCCGATCACGTTGACCTTCAACGCACCCGTCGTGGACCGGGCGGCCGTACAGAGACGGCTGGCGGTGACCGCGAATCCGCCGGTGAGCGGCGCCTGGAACTGGGCCTCTAACACGGTTGTGCGCTGGCGTCCAGCGCAGTACTGGAAGGCCGGTACCCGGGTGCATGTCGCGGCGAACCTCGCCGGCCTTGCCGTCGGCGCCACCCGTTTCGGCGCGAAGGACCGGGCAACGGACTTCGTCGTCGGCTCAGCCCAGATCAGTTACGTCGACGCCGCCACTCACACCATGAAGGTGTACCGCGACGGAGTTCTGCAGCGGACCCTTCCGGTCAGCCTCGGCAAGCCGTCATCACCGACCATGGACGGCCCGCACAACGTCCTCGGTACCGCGGCGACGGTGATAATGGACTCCGCGACGGTGGGAATCCCGAAGGGTGACCCCGACTACTACTATGAGACGGTCCAGTGGAACGTGCAGTTCACCAGCGGGGGTGAGTACGTTCACTCGGCGCCGTGGTCGGTCGGGGCACAGGGGGAGAACAACGTCTCGCATGGTTGTGTGAACGCTTCCCCCACGGACGCGGAATGGTTCTACCGATTCAGCCGACTGGGTGACATCGTCGACGTGAAGAACACCGGACGTCCGCCGGACACCGCGCAGCTCGGCAACGAGTGGTCGATCTCCTGGGCCCGGTGGGTCGCCGGTAGTGCCCTGCCGCTCACCGGTACCCAGGCCACCGGGTAGCCACCGCAGACGGCGAACCCGGCGGCTGCTCCCGGCCCGACGACGACCCCCACGTCGGGGGGCGGCTCCTGACCGTTTCGGTG
>NZ_CAKKTK010000024.1:0-8728 GCF_920656135.1 Frankia sp. Cppng1_Ct_nod
TTCAACGGCCAACCGCGGCCGGTGTCGGTCCGTGACTCGTCGATTGCGGCGGTGTCCACCGCGGCTCGACGCGCCGACCCGGGTGATCGGGCGCAGATCCCCGCGGGGCTACCCGGCCTTGTCACCTACGCTGTCGCGGTCGGCGACCGCGTCGTGCGCGGCGACAGGCTCGCCACCATCGAGGCCATGAAGATGGAAGCCGCCGTCACCAGCCCGCATGACGGAACCGTCGCCGAACTGGTCCGCGCCTCCGGTGCCTCGGTGGAGGTCGGCGACCTCCTCCTGATCGTCACCCCGGACCCGGCATCCAGCTGACCTCTCACTTGCACGGCATATCCCTCGGGTCCGACCGCAATCACCCGCACGTCGCGGTCGGACCCGGATTCGGATCCAGATGATGCATACCACCCGCAACGCCTGACCGGGATGGCCGGGCTTAACCCGGCTATCGACCGGGTACCGCAAGACGTATGGGTGACGCCCTGAACGAGAAAGCACTTTTCCACATACTGGGACCATTGGAAGTATACAAGCCGGACGGCGAACCGGTAGATATTCATCAGGGCAAACCACGGGTGCTACTGTCCTTGCTGCTGCTGAACTCCAACACTTGGGTCGGCATTGACCGGATTTGCTCCTCCCTATGGGAGGACGAACCGCCTCGCTCCGCCTCCGGCAATATCAAGACCTATGTCTCCCAGTTGCGCCATGCACTGCCACCCAGCCTGGATTCATTCGACAGAATTGAAAGCAGAAGGGGCGGTTACCGCATCAACATAATACCCGAGGAGCTGGACTCATCAATATTCGGAAGGATGGCGGACAGAGGTCGGGAAGAATTGCGTTTCGGCACCCGAGAGAAAGCCATTGAATACTTCGAGGAGGCTCTGAGCCTATGGCATGGCCAGCCCTTCGAAGAATTGCCCGCGGATATCGCGCTTGCCGAGACCGCCCGGCTCGAGGAACAGCGCTGGGCGGTCTGGGAGGATCTCATGGACGCCCGCCTCGCCCTGGGCCAACCCGAGGTCGTCCTGCCCACGCTGCGCGCGCTCATCGTCGAATACCCGCTCCGGGAACGCCTCTGGGGTCAGCTCCTGGTCGCCCTGGACCGTTCAGGCCGCCGGGCCGAGGCCCTGTCCGCCTACCGGACCGTGTATGACCGCCTCGCAAACGATCTCGGAATCGAACCGGGTATCGACCTACGTCGACTCCATCATCAGATCCTTTCAGCCGGCAACGAGATTCTGACGGCCGACAACGCCGCCGACCCGGGCCAACCGCCCGAACAGGGCGGACGCCGATGATGCCGCCCCGATCGGCGGATGTACGCAGGCTGAACCGGCATTGAACCGGTCCTGAACCGGTCCTGAACGGGCGCTGAACCGGCATTGAACCGGTCCTGAACCGGTCCTGAACGGGCGCTGAACCGGCATTGAACCTCTCGGTGGAAGAGTTGATACCAGCCGGACACGGAACGTCGACAGAAGACTGGTCCCGATCAGTGATCGATCCAGCAGGAAAAGATCAGGTCGTCCGGCGACTCGACAGCTACGGACTTCGACAGGAGGGAACCATGAAGGCTTCCTATGAGGCGCCCGCCCTGCACGAGGCCGGTGCCTTCGCCACGGTGACCGGTGACTGCTATGGAGATGACGATTACGGGCACCGCTTCTTCCGCCGCCGCCGGTTCGACCGGTTCGGCTTCGGCCGGTTCGGCCGGTCCGGCCGGTTCGGCCGGAGGTACTGAAGTAGTCCGAGTGACTACGGCCGACGCCGCATGAGCGTCGGGTAGGAGGAGAAAGGGGGCGGGTGGCGAAGGCCCGGACGGGCCGGAGCCACCCGCCCGTCTCGTCCGGGCCTTCGCCGGCTCACGAACCCCGGCAACTCGCGACATCCATGACCACTACCGCCGTCAGCCAGGCCGGACAGCCGCGGGAGAACAGATGCCGATGTTGCGGGAAGGCGTCGTCCACACGGAAACCGACTACGGGACCGCGCTTCTGGACGAGCGCAGCGGTCGGTACTGGACACTCAACCCGACCGGAACGTTCGTGTTGCGGCTGCTGCTCGACGGCCGCACCACCACCGAGGTCTCCGACGCGGTTGCTAACCGTTACAACGTGGATACAACCGCTGCGGGCCGGGACGTACGCGCCCTGCTGACTCAGTTGCACGCGGTCGGGCTGCTTGTCGCCGACCGCGCTTCCTGACGGGAGCAACCTATGAGCACACCCATGTCGCCGCCCCGCCGAGGAGGACAAACACCACTACCGCTGCGACGACCGCTGGCGATCGCCGCGGTCGGGGCCGCCAGGCTCCTGGCCACTCAGCCACCCGGCCGGATCCGTTTCATACTGACCTGGCTGCGCCGAGGGGCCACGCCGGCCGACTACCGGCAGACGTTGGCCGCACGTGACGCGGTCACGGCGGTGAGCACACTGTGTCGGGGTCCGCACGGCTGTCTTCCCCGTTCTCTCGCGACCACGCTGCTCTGCCGCGCGTCGGGCGTCTGGCCGACCTGGTACGTCGGCGTTCGCAGGGTCGCCCCGTTCGCTGCACATGCCTGGGTGGAGACGGAAGGAGTCATGGTGGGCGAACCGGTGCCGGCCGACCATCTCCGGCCACTGATCGCGGTCCCCCCGGAAAGCGTCCGGGCGTCATGAGCGGAGCATCCCCGGTGATCGCAATCAAACCGCTGCCGGCGGTACCGGCGGTACCGGACGGTGAAACGCGGGACGGTGAAAAGTGGCAGATCGCCGGACTGTGGCGCCTGCTCCGCGGGTATCAGCGGCCCATTGGCCTCGCGACCACGCTCACGTTGTTCGGGACCATCCTCGGAATCGCACAGCCACTGCTGGTGAAGAACGTGATTGATGCCGCACAGGCCGGTGGTGTCCCCGCCTCGACGGTCACGCTGCTGCTCGTGCTGTTCGCCGGCCAGGCGCTGATCGACACTTTCGGGAACTACCTGTTGGAGCGCACCGGTCAGCAGATCCTGCTCGGCCTGCGGAAACGACTGATCGGTCACCTGCTGCGGCTGTGTGTCGGGGTCTACGACCGGCGGCGAATGGGCGATCTGATCTCCCGCGCCAACACCGACACCACCCTCGTTCGGGAGGCGGTGGCCTACAGCTTCACCGCGATCGTCACGAGCTCCATCGGTGTCCTGGGGGCGGTGGCGATGATGATCTGGCTGGACCCGTTGCTGTTCCTGATCGTGCTGGTCGCGGTCGCACTGGCCGGCGCGATGGTGCTGGGTGTGCTGGTGCGCATCCGCGTCGCCTCGGAACACAGCCAGGCCAGTGTCGGGCACATGACCGCGGACCTCGAACGTGCGCTCACCGCGATCCGTACCGTACGGGCCAGTCGCGCCGAGCAGCGGGAAGCCGACCGTATCGGCGGACACGCCACGGATGCTTATCACGCCGGTGTGCGGATGGCCAAGTTGGACTCGATCGTCGCCCCGGCCGTCGAGCTGGCGGTCCACGGCTCGATCCTCGTCGTTCTGCTCCTCGGTGGCGTACTCGTCGCGAAGGGCTCGACGTCGCTGGGTGGTCTCGTCGCCTTCCTGCTCTATGCCACCTACCTCGTCATGCCGCTGTCCGAGCTGTTCGAGGCGGCGGGGACGATCCAACGGGGCATGGGCGGACTGCGACGGGTGAACGCGGTCTTTACGCTACCGCGCGAGCAGGACCGAGAACCTGACACCTCAGCGCAGCAGCGCTCCGGTCTGAACGACATCAACCAGGATGACGGCGGATCGCAACAATTTCGGGTCGGGCGGGCGTCCGGTGCCGCAACAGTGGTCGAGCGGCTCAACGGCGAGCGGCTCAACGGCGCCCCGGCGGTCGAGTTCCGTGGTGTGTGGTTCGGTTACGGGCAGGAGCCGGTACTACGTGACGTGTCGTTCACGGTGCCACGCCACGGCCACATCGCCCTGGTCGGCAGATCCGGTGCCGGCAAGTCCACCGTGCTCCAACTCATCGAGCGTTTCTACGAGCCCGACCGCGGGAAGATCCTGTTCGACGGACGGGACGTGCGCACGATCGACCGCTCCACGGCCCGCGCGTGGGTGAATCTGGTCGAGCAGCAGACCCCTGTACTCCAGGGCACGCTGCGCGACAACATCCTGTATGCCGCGCCCAACGCGAGCGATGAAGATCTCGAATGGGCCATCCGCACCGCAAGCCTGACGGACCTGCTCGCACGGATGCCCGCCGGTCTGGAGACCGAAGTCGGTGACCACGGTGTCCTGCTGTCCGGAGGGGAACGCCAACGGGTGACCATCGCCCGGACTCTCCTGGCCCGGCCCGCCGTCCTGCTCATGGATGAACCGACCTCGCAGATGGATTCCATGAACGAACACGCGCTCACCCGGGCGATGCAGGAGATCTCAACCACCGGTGCACTTCTGGTGATCGCGCACCGGATCTCCACGGTACAGGCGGCGGACCGCATCATCGTGCTTGACAAGGGGCAGGTGGTGGCCACCGGCCGGCATGAGGAACTGATGCTGACGAGTTCTCTCTACCGACGGCTTGCTTCCAGTCGGCCGGAGTCCGGCATAACGGTCCACCGTTGACCGGGAAACATCGGTGTGACGTTACGGCGACCGACGAAAGGGATATGAGGGATGCGGTGGACAACCGGGTAGCCGGGAGCGAGGCAGGCGTCTAGCTTCACCGGATAGGCCTGAGACAAGGAGTTATTCATGATCTTACGGCGCTGTTTCGTTATTTCTATGATGATTGCCGCCGTCGTGCTTACCGGATGGGGTGGCGGAGTCGCCCGTGCAGCGCCGGTATCACCGTCGGAGACGCCCTCACCGAGTCTTGATCGGGCACTGGCCACCATCCGGTCGCAGGGATACACCGCTACCCAGACAGGCGGCTTCAACCAGAACAACGATCTCAGCGTGATCGTCGCGCGGTGGAGCGGCTCCGTGGACGGGCACCCGCAGCGCGCCTTCCTCTTCCACCGCGGCCACCTGGTCGGAGCCGACACCGCACGGCCGAGCGCGACCATCCGGTGGATCTGGTCCACCAGCGATGTCGTGGCTCTCGGATACGATCTGTATCACTCCACCGACCCTCTGTGCTGTCCGACCGCAGGTGCGGCAACGGTCCGCTACCGCTGGGACGAGACGAAAGTCTCGTCCCAGGACCCCGTTCCGCCTGCCAGTTGGTCGGCTCCGGTAAGCCGTCGAGCGGTGAACAACACGGGATAACGAGCACGAGCATGGAATCCGGGAAATCTCGGCTTTCCTCCGCTCCTACCGCGAACGGCTATCTATTGCGGTAGGAGCGTTTTTTGTGTGTTGTTTTTTGTGAAGATTTATTTTTCAACAAGGAGCCGTCAACAGCGTTGACTATGTCGACGTCGACCGGGCCAGGCTCGCGAAGATGTCATCGAGGAGGGGTCGCGCGGGTGTCCGGCCGTGTTCGACATACCACTCATGACCGAGTGCCCAGCGAAACACCGGCCTCGGAAGCCGAAGCAGCACGCCCAGTGTTCGTACCCCTGAGTCGGCGGTGGCCTGACTGGCGTGCGCGGCCATGGCCGCGCGCTTCTGCCGGGCATAGCCACGCACATCCACCCGGTGGGTCAACGCCTCCGGAGCGGTGTAGGCGTCCGCGAGGCGGGCAGGAGCGAAGTCCGCCGGGACACCTGGCAGACGGCTGACCAGCCGCAGCGCCCGTTGTAACCTGCCGCGGTCCACGGTGGCTTCCAAGACGATCGGGGTGCCCGCCAACCGGGCGGCGCGCAGGCCGACATGGTGCACCTGCACATGGTCGGGATGGCCGTATCCCCCGGCCGGGTCGTAGATGGTGAGCGCGTCCGCGTGCTCCTCCCGCAGGATGCCGGCCAGACGCGCGGCAGCCTCCTCGACATCCGCCCGGGCGAACGCCTGCCGGGCCCCGGACGGTGCCTCCGCCATCCCGGAGTCGTCGTAGCCGAGGCACTCGACCCGCGCGCAGCCGAGCACCGCGGCGGAGCGCGCCAGCTCGGCCCGGCGCCGCTCGGCCAACGCACCACCCGCCAGCACCGCCGCGGACGCGAGCCCCGCTCCCCCGACAGTGGCGACGACAAGGACCACCCGGTGCCCGTCCGCCGCGGCACGAGCGAGGGTTCCCGCGGTGAGCAGCGCCTCGTCGTCCGGGTGGGCGTGGAAGGAAACCAGGGTGTAGGACACTTCCCCAGTCTGCACTCGGGTCTCAGCGTCGGATAACGTTTGTCGGCCGTACCACGGTGTGCCGATTTGGAGAGACTTCACGTGAAAATCGCCCATGTGACGGACTTCTACCTGCCGCGGCTGGGTGGGATCGAGATGCACGTCCACGATCTGGCCGTGCGTCAGCGAGCCGCAGGTCACCGCGTGGAGGTGATCACGTCCTCCCCGAGGCCGGCCGGGCAGCGTCACACCGTGGAGTACTCCGGTGGGCTGCGGGTGCATCGCCTGACCGAGACGGCCGCCCTGCCCTCGGCGCTGCATCCGGCGGCACTGCGGGCCGGTCGCCGGATGCTGCGTGAACGGGCCTATGATGTCGTACACGTGCATGCCGGCCTGATCTCACCCCTGGCGTTCGCCGCCATGTCGGCGGCCGCCGATACCCCGACCGTGGTGACAGCACATTCACTGATCTCCTACCTGGAACCTGCCTTCCGGATCCTCGACACTGGCGCCAGATGGTCGTCATGGCCGGTGGTGTGGACGGCCGTCAGCAACGTGGCCGCTGAACCGCTGCGTCGGCTGGTCGCCCCGGCACCGGTGTTCGTCCTGCCGAACGGGATCGACGTCGCGGCCTGGCAGGTGGACCCGTCGTCCCCTGCCCCCGACGACCGCAGCCCCGACGAGGTGCTCATCGTCGCGGTCATGCGCCTGGCACCCCGCAAGCGGCCCCGGCAGCTGTTGCGCATACTCGACCAGGCGCACGCCGCCCTGGCACCGACGACTCGGCTACGTGCCGTGATTGTCGGGGACGGTCCGGAGCGGCGGTCGCTCGAGCGATACCTTCGCCGCCACCACATGACCGGATGGGTGAGCCTGCCGGGCCGGTTGTCCCGGACGCAGATCCGTTCCCTGTTCGGGCAGGCCGACCTGTTCGTGGCACCCGCGACCCTGGAATCCTTCGGCATTGCCGCCCTCGAGGCCCGCTGCGCCGGCCTTCCTGTGGTGGCCAGGTCCGAGGGCGGGATACGCGAGTTCGTCCGCGACGGGCACGAGGGGATCCTTGCCGACAGCGACCCGGACATGGTCGAGGCGATCGTGCGGCTCGCCGCCTCCCCCGCGGCGCGGGAGGCGATCGCTGCCCACAACCGGGCGGTCGCACCGCCGGTAACCTGGTCGGATGTGCTGCGTCTCACCGCCGGGATGTACGCGCTCGCTACCGACCGCGCACGTCCGTCGCTGACGCGCGACCCGTTCTCCGTGGCGGGCTGAGCCGTTCTCCGGGCCGTACCGTCACCGTGGAGCATCCGGCGCAGCGCACGCCGTTCGGGCCGTTCAGGCCGTCCCCACCTGATCGGCGAACTGCTCATCGTCGTCGTCCTGGTGAAGGTCTACGACTACGTCCGATCCTTCGAAGCGGCACGCCGAATCACAGCCCTCAACCACGCCCACGGCGTTCTGACGGTCGAACGGGTGCTCCATGTCGACTTCGAACGGGTGGGCAACCGGTTTCTGACCGGCCACCACTCGCTCGCCCTGCTCGCCGCCTGGTGGTACCAGTTCGCCCACATCAGCGTTACTCTCGTGGTCCTGGCCGGATGCTATGCGATCCGGCCGGCGATCTACCGGTCGGCGCGCAACGCCCTGGTGGCGACCAACCTCGTCGGGATGATCGTTTTCTTCGTCCTGCCGGTGATGCCACCCAGGCTGTTGCCGAACGGCGGCTATGTCGACTCGGTGGCGCTCGCAGGTTTCGGCACCACGCACGGCGGGCCCGTTCCCGCGGACCAGTACGCGGCGATGCCGTCCCTGCACCTGGCATGGGCGACGTGGACGGCCATGGTGGCTGCGTCACTGCTGGCCGGCAGGCCATGGCGGCAGCTATGCTATGCCTACCCGATCATCACCGGGATCGTCGTGGTGGTCACCGCGAACCACTACGTTCTGGACGTCATGGCAGGAGTCGGCGTCGCGGTGGCTACCGCCTCCGCCAGCGGGCTGCTACGGCCGCGAGCGAGCCGCTTCGACCCGCAGGCAACGACTTCGGCGCGACCGTGGATACCCACTCAGATGATCCGGCGGCGGACGAGGAACGCGAAGACGCAGGCTCCGGGCATCAGCGGCACCCAGACCGTGAGCAGCCGGTATCCGAGGACCACCCCGATCGCGGACGGGGAGGAGACGCCGACCGCGATGAGCCCGGTCGCGAGGGTCACGTCGAGTGCGCCCAGCCCACCTGGTGAGGGCACGATGACGGACAGCGACGACGCGACCAGGTAGATGACGACCACGGTCCCCGCCGGCGTGGGAACCCCGAGCGCGCGCAGCACGGCCACGAGGATCAGGGCGTGCAGCAGCGGTACCGCCAACGATCCCAGCCACAGCTTGGCGGCACGGGCCGGGTCGCGCACGACAGCTACCAGCGCCGTCGCCTCCCGCCGCACGTGGTCCCGGGCTGCGGCGCACCGCACCGCAAGGCTTCCGCCCCGTGTTCTCGACCTGCGCCTGGTCACCACCGTCGCCGCAACCAGCGCAAGCGCCAGTACCCCGATCGCTACG